>JAPLJS010000018.1 GCA_026388545.1 Deltaproteobacteria bacterium | reverse complement strand
GTGTCGGCTGCGACGAGCATTACAGACAGCCCGCTATTTTTCAGATTGCGCGCAAGTTTTCCTATGGTTGTGGTCTTGCCTGTCCCGTTGACACCTACTACCATAATGGTAAAAAGTTCATTCTGTGGGATAGAAAGGGGCGCTTCACTTTTTCTTAGAGTATCCGTGATGGTATCCCGCAGAATTTTTCTGAGAAGTTCCGGGTCTCCGAGTTCTTTTCTTTTTACCTGTTCTTTCATTTTTTCAATCAGCTCATAGGTAAAAGCAGGACCAACATCAGACGTTATCAGGGTTTCCTCCAGTTCTTCAAAGAGCTTCTGGTCAATGACCCTGTCCCCCAGAAGGATGTCGTCAATATTTTTTACGAGGAATTTCCTTGTTTTGGCAAGGCCTGACTTTAATTTGTCAAAAAATCCTCTGTTTTCAGTATCATTTGCCAATTTCTACATCCATTTTATTGTTTGATTCCGTCTTTTTATAACCATTTTTATAGGGAGATGTAAAGGATGTAATAATGATTGCGGGGAATCAGTTAAGAGCCACGGAGACCATGGTTGAAATGCCCTGTTTTTGCATGGTGATGCCAAAAAGATATTCGGAAACTTCCATGGTCCTTTTGTTGTGGGTAACCATGATTATCTGGGAATTTGACGAGAGGTCCTTAACGAGGTTATTAAACAGAGATATATTTGCATCGTCAAGCGCGGCGTCTACCTCATCTAAGACCAGAAAGGGGACGGGTCGATAGAGCAGAATGGCAAAAATGAGGGCAATGGCAGCGAGGGACTTTTCACCACCCGACAACAGACTGATACTCTGAGCCCGCTTTCCGGGAATCTGAATGTCGATGTCCACACCCGTTTCCAGCATGTCTTCATCATCCGTAAGGCGCAGTTCACCTCTGCCGCCCGGGAACATTCTGGCGAACACTTCCTTGAAACACCGATTCACTGCCTCAAATGTCTCTGCGAACCTTTTTCGGGATTCGTTATTAATTTTTGTTATTGTCCTCTGGAGTGCATCCATGGAGGCATTAAGATCTGAAACCTGGCCCGTAAGGAAGTCAAAGCGTTCTTTTAGCTGCTCATATTCACTGAGCGCAAGCAGATTCACTTCACCAAAATTTTCGGCAGATTGTCTGTCTTTATCGAGTTTGACACTGAGTTCCTGTATGTCCGGTTCATCGAGTCGTTGAAAACAGGGGACTAAGGCTTCCAAATCCACATAGTATTTTCCCTGAATGCCTTTCGTTAAGCTATCCATCTGGAAAGAGAACTCCCGATATGCCATCTCCAGATCATTGGATTCCTTAACGACCTGGTCGAGGGATTTTTTTACCTCCCTGAGTTCCGTCTCCCGGTTTCTTAATAAAGATTCCCTTTCCTGCTGTGAAGCCCTTGCTTCCGAGAGGGTACTTTCAACGTTCTCATGATCCGAGTACAGGTGTTCGAGGAGTTCCTGTTCAGCCGATATTTGATTGGTTATGATCTCGAATTCATGATCACTGAGCTTTAGCTCCCTGATTCTGACATCGATTTCACGGGAGGTGTTTTCCCTGTCGGTTTCCAGTCTTGCTATCGTTTTACGGTCGGCATTGCTCTTTTCTTCAAGGGATGCCAGAAGGACTTTTTCTTTGGTGAGACGTCCTTCCTGCTCTTCTGCTTCAGCTTTTAACGCCTCCCACTTTTCCTGGAGGGAAGAGATAGCATCGTTGACCATTTCTTCGCTCGTTTCGCAGGATGCGATATCTTCCTTGATAGTTATTATCTTCTCTAAAATACTTGCTTCTTCCGACTGCAGATTCTCACAACTGAAATCGAGTATTTTTATTCTCTGCTCGATCCCTTTTCTCTCAGCCTCAAACCTCTCCACATCTTTTTGCTTGCCTTTGACCTGGAGTTCAAGATCACGGATTTCAGATTTTATTTGAAGTAATTCTTCTTCCCATTGCAGGATAAGAGATGCCGTTGCCTTTTTCTTTTTCGTTTCCTCCTCAAGCAAAGCTTGTAACTGATTTACCTCTTCTTCCAGCTCGGTGATTTCTCGCTTATTACGGAGGAGGCTTTTTTCGCCGTTCGTTCTGCTTCCTCCTGTTAATACTCCATGCGGGTTTATGATATCTCCTTCGGATGTAACAAAAGTACCTCTGAAACCGTTTCGCTCCCAGAGCGAAATGCCGCTTACGAGATTCGGTATCAATAAGACATCCCCCAGCAGGTAATCGGCTATTTTTTCAAAGCCCTGATGAACATCGACCCTATCAATGAGCCTGACCGCTTCCTTGAGATGGTCTGCCTCATAACCGAGGAGGTGATTCCTGACCTCAAGGGGAACAAAACTTCCCCTCCCTGAAGAAGAATTTTTCAGGTAGTCGATGGCCTTCACGCCGTCTCTCTGACTTTTAACTACTACATACTGGAGTTTTTCCCCCAGGACAGCCTCAACAGCCGTTTCGTGTTCTTCGGGGACGTCGAGAATATCTGCCACGAGTCCCAGAAAGGTTTCGCGCGGCAGCGTATCGAGGCGATCGACCTTCTCTTTCATAATGGACTTCGTGCCTTCGCTGCACCAGGCATAGCTTTCCTGCAGTTCCTTTAAGGATGAAAGCCGTGATGATTTCCCTCCCGTTTCCTCCTTTTTTTCTGAGATGTTTTCGTCAAGCAGCTGCAGATCATATTTCGCTTGTGCATGCTCCTGGGAGATAAGCTTTTCCCTTTCCCTGAGATGGTCGAGTGTTTCCTCGTCCCTTGTTAACCCCGACTTCAAATGATTGAGATTTTTACCGGCAGCAGAGAGTCTTTCCCTGTTTTCATTTATTTCCCTGATGTCCCTCTCTTTTCTTTTTCCGATATCCTCAATTCCCTTTGTAAGGCTGGTCAGGGTGTTCTTCGCTTTCGCTTTCTCCGTAACAATATCGATGAACTCGACCTTCTTTTCCTCAAGTTCCATGTGAACGGATTTGGCCATTGTCTTGAGTTCTTCGACCTTCGTCTGATTTGACAGGACATTGTTTCTGATAGTATTAATCTTATCATCCGATTTGCCTGCCATTGCGGCAAGAGTTTCCATCTCTTTACCCAAATTTTCCTGCCTGACGCGGAGCAAATCTATCTCTGATGTATTTTTCAGTTTTTGTGAGGCTATATCTTTTATTTTGCCCTTACAATATTCAATTCCCTGTTCCTTGATGTTGATCGAGTTTCTATTGTCATAGAGCTTCTCTTGGTATTCTGAAACGGACTCCTCACTATGGAGTACCTCCGCTTTTAACTCTTCGATCGAAGCCTCGAATTCTTGCAGTTTTGTTTTTACTTCCAGTTCCCTTTTATTAAGGGCGCCACGCGCTATTTCCAGAGCTTCCTTCTTTCCGGATAAATCCGCGTAAGTTTGAAGCGCCAGAGTTAATTCAGCCTCTTTGATTTCCTTCTTTAATGCTTTGTACTGTTCAGCCTTTTTGGCCTGTCGTGATACTGCATTGAGCTGAGATTTTACCTCCCTGATAATATCATCCAGGCGGACTATATTTTGCCGTGTTGCTTCCATTTTCCGGGAGGCTGACTCTTTCCTGGTTTTATATTTTGAGATGCCCGCGGCGTCTTCAATAAACTGTCTTCTCTCTTCAGGTTTTGCTTCAACAAGACCGGCAACGCTGTTCTGTTCAACGAGAGAGTATGTTCTGACCCCGGTTCCCGTACTCATAAAGAAGTCTCTGACATCGATCAGCCTGCAGGGCGCCTTGTTGATGGTATATTCGCTTTCGCCTTCACGGAATAGTTTCCTCGAAATCATAACTTCACTGCATTCGGCGTATGCCCCGGGAAATTGCAGACCGTTACAGTCTAAGATCATCGATACTTCGGCCATACCGACAGGCGCCGCATTTTCAGCTCCGTGGAAGATGACATCGTCCATCTTTTTCCCGCGCAGCGTTTTAACCCTCTGCTCCCCCATGACCCAGCGGATCGCATCAACGATATTACTCTTGCCGCATCCGTTAGGACCAACGACGGCGGATATCCCTTTCGAAAAATCGAGGACAACCTTATCCCGGAAAGATTTAAACCCGGCTATTTCCAGTCTCTTAAGTCTCATCTCTTTGCTATCCGGTGGAAATTAAATTGCATAAATACTAACAGAAGAAATGTCCATTGTAAAGAAAAAATACAACTAAATGTATCCTGGAATATTTGACCACAATATATAGTATCAATAAGTGCCTGTCTCATTGAATGATGCTTTTGGGATATCAATAAATATGTTATATAATATATCTTCAGGATTCAAGGGGTCAGGGGGTCAAGGATTCAAGTGAATGGTTCAAACACTTGAACCCTCGAATCCTTGAATCCTTTTTACAACTAAATTGCAGAAGAACCAAACAGGATATAATCATGGATGAAGAAAAGTGGGAAGTAGCCTCTACGGCATCGGGCATGACCAATGCGAATATTGTTATGGGAAGACTGCAGACGGAAGGTATCCCCGCCAGACTGAAATACGAGGCCGTAGGAGCCATTTACGCAATCACGATAAATGGCCTTGGTGCAGTGGCGATTCTGGTTCCTGTGAGCCATTTGGAGAAGGCCCGTGAAGTCCTGTCACGAACGTATGACGATAAAGATATGGACTGGGAGGGATCTTGATAAATAGGGGATATCATCTGTAAACACCAAAAAAAATTCTTTTGAAAGTTATTTTACACTATTCCGTCAAGAGCGGTTCCGCACCGGGGGCAATGCGTTCCTTTGAGATTAATCCTTTCGATGGAGAAGCCGTAGCGGTCGATGAGATGTTCCCCGCATTGTGAGCATAGTGTATCCTCTCCCTCATTTCCCGGAACATTGCCGCTGTATACGTATTTCAAACCGCTTGCCTTACCGATTTCGGCGGCCCTGCCAATGGAGGCAACCGCGGTGGGGGGCAGGTTTTGCATCTGGTACCGGGGATGAAAACGGCTTATATGCCAGGGGGTTTCAGCGCCCAGGGAAAATATGAAACCGGCGATCTGCCGAAGTTCATCGTCGCTGTCATTTAAGGTCGGGATCAAAAGAGTGGTCACCTCCACCCAGATACCCAGCGCTTTCATCTTTTTCAGACTGTCAAGAACAGGCTGGAGGCGTGCCCCGCATCTTTTTCTGTAGAAATCATCGCTGAACGATTTCAGGTCCACATTTGCCGCGTGAAGGTATGGTGATATCGTCTCGATCGCCTCTTCTGTCATGAATCCGTTTGTTACAAAGACATTTTTCAGTCCCTTTCCGGTGGCAATGCTCGCAATATCATAAGCAAATTCAAAAAAGATCGTTGGCTCTGTGTAGGTGTATGAAATGGTTTTTGATCCTGACGTAAGAGCCCTCTCTACAATAGAGGAGGGGGATACATCCCTTCCCGCGATGCTCCCGGTTTCCCGCGGCATCTGGGAGATGTCATGGTTCTGACAGAATATGCAGCGAAAATTACATCCGACCGTTGCAATGGAAAACGACTTTGATCCCGGATATACATGAAAGAGGGGCTTCTTTTCGACAGGGTCTACATTTTCCGCGATAACCTTTCCGTAGACCAGGCTTTCAAGCATCCCGCTTCTATTTTCCCTGACACCGCAAATGCCCCGTTCATCCGGTTTAATTCTGCACCGGTGAGCGCAGAGGTTACATCTTACCTGGTTATTTTCCGTTTTTTCATAGAGCATTGCCTCTCGCGTCATTTCCTTATTCCCCTCGTGATTCCGTGCGCCGGCTGTCTGCTTTGTCCCTCAATCTTGAATGGTTCCCTGATAACATCCTGGAGTGCCCTGTAGGTGAAGGTTACAGGAAATGACATACCCAAAAAGGCGCCGAACGGATTTTTCATGATGGGGATCGCCTCTTCAATTCCGGTCGCAAATGTATACCAACGATAGGGCAGGAAAATCACGCTCCCCCACTGGATACGGACCCCTTGAAGCTGGTTCCTGACCATGCCGTATAACTTACCGATATGGAAGAAACGGGCGCTTTTATAAATGGATGGAGATCCGAGTCTCTGATACTTCCAGTGGGTTCCTGCTACGGATAACTTATTCATTCCCCCCAAAAAGACCCTTCCCCGGCATACCCTGATGGCTTCACAGATCGCCTTCTGGGGGTCCTCTATGAATTCGAGGGAGCTGATCATGGTAACGATATCGAACTCATTATCGGAAAAAGGAAGGTCTTCAGCCTTGCCCATGTAAAGATCCGCACGGTTTCCTAACTTTTGTTTAGCAATATCCAACATAGAGGGTGATGGATCAACACCCGTGATATCGCATCCTTTTTTCATGAAAAGGAGGAGGTGTTCGCCCGTTCCGCACCCCACGTCAAGGACTTTTTCACCCACCCTGGGTGCGGTAAGGTCAAGAATCAGGCTTTTTTCCCTCCCGTCAATATAGCGGCCGGCAGGTGTGTTAAGCCAGTCATCGTACGATCTGGCGATCTCCTCAGTGTTGAAAATCATCAGGAACCCTCGATATCACGTCAACCACCAATTGAAGACATGTCTGTCATACATTTCTTTCTATGGCCTTCATCACAGGAGATATAGTGCCGTATGGGCTTTTTTACTATTGCCCTTATTATGAGATCAATCAGATCCGCATCACTGCAGCCATCACGCAGGGGACCTTTCAAATCGACCTCTTCGTCTGAAAGCAGGCACACTCTGAGATGACCGTCCGCTGTAAGCCGAAGTCTGTTGCATTCATTGCAGAATTTATGACTTAGCGGGCTTATAAAACCGATTTCTCCGGCGCCGTCTGCAATCCTGTAAATCTTCGCCGGGCCGTCACCTTTATGCCTTTCACTGTTTACAGGTTCGAGAGGGTAATTATTGTTGATTATTTCCCTGATATGAGTGTTGGATAGATACTGGTTGCTATGATCGAGGGCGGCATGGCCCAATTCCATAAACTCGATGAATCTGATCTGATACGGTTTGTCAATGCTGAGTTTTGCGAAATCCAGTATCTCATCGTCGTTAAATCCTTTTATTGCCACAATATTAATCTTGATCGGTGAAAAACCGATCCTGTGAACTTCATCGATTCCCGAGAGCACTGCGCTTAAGTCTCCCCCCCTGGTAATGAGGGTGTACTTCTCGGCGTTGAGGGAATCAAGGCTGATGTTGACTCTTTTTACTCCCGCAGCGAATAGTTTTGCTGCAAATGCCTCCAGAAGTATCCCGTTGGTTGTCAGGCTGATGTCACTAAGACCAACTGTTCCTGACAGTGAAGAAATAAAATCAACGACACCGCGTCTTACCAGAGGCTCGCCGCCCGTTATCCTGATCTTGCTGATTCCCATACTCACAGCAATACGAACGATCCGTGATATTTCTTCAAACTTCAGGATATCATCATGTCCGAGCTGAGATATTCCCTCCTTAGGCATGCAGTAGATACACCGAAGGTTGCACCTGTCTGTGATGGAAACTCTCAGATAATTGATTTCTCTATTATATCTATCAAGCATCGGGCCTGTCATTTTTCTCACAATTTCATACTTTTTGTCTGAAGGATCAATCCTGTAACATACTTATAAAAACATGGCAAGACATTCGCAGAACCGATACCCATGCGTGATAAATCTTCCTTGACACCGGCCGATTTCTCTATTAGAAGTCAACTTCTGTTTCATTGGCTGTGTTAGTGTCGGGTGCATATGAGCACACCGTCCCAGGGAGAATATATGAAAAAAATGCCTATTACGAAGGCGGGATTTGAAAAATTAAAGAAGGAACTGGAGTATATAAAAACGGCTTCCGTACCGGGAAATATACGGGATATTGAAACGGCAAGGGCACACGGGGATATAAGCGAGAATGCGGAATATGCTGCCGCCAAGGAAAGGCAATCTTTTTTACAGGGAAGGATTCAGGAACTCGAAAATAATCTTGCCACGTCATATATTGTAAACCTTGATGGTTTAACAAGCGAGAAAGTATTTTTTGGATCAACGGTTACCCTCGAAGATATAAACACGGGAACGGGAATTACCTATCAGCTTGTGGGTCCGTTTGAGTCGGATATAAATGAGAATACAATCTCGGTGACCTCACCCATAGGAAAGGCGTTGATTGGGAAAAGCATTGGTGACGAAGTCAGTGTTAAAACACCGGGAGGCGTGCGGGAATTTAAAATTGTTGACATCAGTGTTGCCGGGAAGAAGTAAAAACAGGACATTATAGAAACTAAAAAAGCCAAGAGTTCGAAATGGATCTTCATTTCTCAACCCTTGGCTTTCCTGCACAAGTAGTTATTTGCGTCCTTACGACTTCTCCGCTACATTGATCCTCATGATGGCTCTGGCCAGGGCTATCCTGATGGTTTCGAATTCCACATCGTCCTTGGACAACTTGGCTAGTTTTCCTTCCGCGTTTTCCTTTGCCCTTTTTGCCCTTTCCTTGTCGATCAAATCCGACCTTTCCGCGGTTTCTACCAGGATTGTAACTTTATCGCCTGTAACTTCAGCATAGCCCGTATTCAATGCATAGAACGTTTTCTTATTTTCCTTGGTGAAATTCAACTCCCCGATGTCGACTGAGCTGAGAAGCGCCGCATGCCCTCTCAACACACCGAATTCACCCTCCGTACCGGGTATCGTTACATCTTCCACTTTACCGCTGAACGCTAATTTTTCAGGTGTGACTATTTCCAACATCAATTCATCAGCCATGGTGATTCCTCCGGCCTCATTACTCTGACAGTTTCCTCGCTGCCTCTACAACCATATCTATCCCGCCGACCATGTAGAAAGCCTGTTCGGGCAGATCATCATGCTTTCCTTCAAGAATTTCCTTGAAACCTCTTACTGTTTCAGCAACGGAGACGAATTGCCCTTCCCTGCCGGTAAACTGAGCAGCAACGAAGAAGGGCTGTGACAAGAATCTCTGGACTTTCCTTGCCCTGCTCACGGTTAATTTATCATCTTCCGAAAGCTCATCCATACCTAAAATAGCGATAATGTCCTGGAGGTCCTTATATTTCTGCAAGGTAACCTGTACCTGCCGGGCAACCTGATAATGTTCCTGGCCTATGACCATGGGATCAAGAATGCGGGATGTCGAATCAAGGGGATCCACGGCGGGATAAATACCGAGTTCCGTGAGAGGTCTCGACAAAACGACCGTTCCGTCAAGATGCGCGAAGGTCGTTGCGGGAGCCGGGTCTGTAAGGTCGTCTGCGGGCACGTATACGCACTGGACGGCGGTAATAGAGCCTTTCGTAGTGGAAGTAATGCGTTCCTGCAGCGCGCCCAGGTCTGTCGCCAGTGTCGGTTGGTAACCGACGGCTGAAGGCATTCGTCCAAGGAGAGCCGAAACCTCTGAACCGGCCTGAGTAAACCGGAATATATTGTCTACGAAGAGGAGAACATCCTGTCCTTCTACGTCTCTAAAGTACTCTGCTGCCGTCAGAGCCGTGAGGGCAACCCTCGCCCTTGCTCCGGGGGGTTCCGTCATCTGGCCGTAAATCAAGGCGGCCTGCTTGATGACGCCCGATTGCTTCATTTCCAGGTAGAGGTCATTTCCCTCTCGTGTTCTTTCACCGACGCCTGCAAATACGGAAATACCACCGTGGTGCATAGCGATGTTGTTGATCATCTCCATCATGACAACGGTTTTACCGACGCCTGCCCCTCCGAACATTCCCATCTTTCCACCTCTGGGGAAGGGAACGAGAAGATCGATAACCTTGACACCTGTTTCCAGAACGTGAACAGATGTATCCTGTTCAATAAATGCCGGTGCTGCCCGGTGGATCGGTGAGTAATTTTTTGCCACCACGGGTCCCAGACCGTCGACTGGCCTGCCGACAACGTTCAGAATCCTGCCCAGACATTCCGGACCAACGGGGGCCATTATAGGTGTGCCTAGATCCTTCGCCTTCATACCCCTGACAAGACCATCGGTGATGTCCATGGCGATGCATCTGACAACGTTGTCACCCAGATGCTGGGCAACCTCAATGATCAGATTATCTTCCGTTTCATCAATCGTGGGGTTGGTGATAGCGATAGCGTTTAAGATCTCTGGGAGCTTTCCTTCATCAAACGCCACGTCGACTACCGGTCCTATTACCTGCACAACCGTTCCTATATTCATACCTGTCTCCTTAATGTATAATGCTTAACTTTTTTTAACTTTTTGCCAGGGCCTCGGTGCCGCCGACAATATCCATCAGCTCAGCTGTAATGGCAGACTGTCGTGCTTTGTTCATTTTTAACGTAAGGCTCTGGATCATTTCCTCGCAATTCTTTGTTGCGTTGTCCATCGAGACCATTCGTGCGCCGTTTTCTCCGGCGGACGTCTCTAAGAGTGCTCTGAAGACCAGAACGTGTACATACATGGTTAATAGCTTATCCAATAAAACCTCATCGGAAGGTTCATAAATGTAATCAATTCTGGAGTTGGGATCCACATCTTCGTCCTTCCCGATCGGGGGCAAGGGGAATAGCCTCACGACTGAAGGCCTTTGTACTGCTATATTCCTGAATTCATTGTATATAACATACAATTCATCATATTCCTCCCGTTCGAAGGAGGGTATGATTTCATCGGATATTTTTACAGCAAGGGTTATATCGAATTTTCCAAAAACATCGGGAAACTCTTTGTTTAGCTTCGCTTTTTTTCTGAAATAATCTCTACCTTTCCTCCCTACGGCAATCAATTCTATCTCTTTACCTTCCTTGGCCTTGTCCCGAATGAATCTTTCTGTTGCTTTAATCAGGTTGGTATTGAAACCTCCGCAGAGACCTCTGTCCGAAGTCATACAGATTACCCTGATTTTTTTCGGTTCTCTGACTGCCAGGAGGGGGCTATTGCTGGCATCAACACGGAGCGCCAGGCTGCTGAGTACCTCCATGAATTTCATCGCATAGGGACGGAAATTTTCCATCCTCGACTGTGCAGCTTTCAGTTTCGAGGCGGCCACCATATTCATGGCTCTGGTGATCTGCTTTGTTTTTTTTACTCCAACTATTTTTCTTCTAATGTCCTTTAGTGCGGCCATTAATTCTTCCTTCTTTAAGTATGTGATCTATTTATCAGAATGCGCTCAATTCCTTACCCGGTGACGAACACGGAATCAAACTCCGTCAATGCCGAACTAATCTTCTTATCGAGGTCCGGGCTGATCTCCTTTTTCTCATCAATCTCGCGGTTGATCTCGGGGTACTTGCTTCCAATAAAACTCAGGAGCTGCGGCTCATACTCCTTCAGCTTCTCGACTGGGTATTTGTCAAGGAAACCCCTTGTACCGGCAAACAGGATGGCAACCTGTTGTGACAGAGACCTTGGCTCGAACTGGGGCTGTTTCAGGATTTCGACCAGACGCGCACCTCGTTCCAACTGCGCCTGTGTTCCCTTGTCCAAGTCGCTTCCGAACTGGGCAAAGGCTGCCAGTTCACGGAACTGGGCAAGCTCAAGTTTCAGTCTCCCCGCCACCTGTTTCATTGCCTTTACCTGGGCTGCGCCTCCGACTCGCGAAACCGACAGACCAACATTGATCGCCGGCCGAACACCGGAAAAGAATAAACTCGGTTCGAGATACACCTGACCGTCTGTGATGGAAATAACGTTTGTCGGGATGTAAGCGGATACGTCGCCTGCCTGGGTCTCAATAATGGGAAGGGCCGTAAGGGATCCGCCTCCGAGGTCATCGCTCACACGAGCGGCGCGTTCCAACAATCGAGAGTGGTTGTAGAAAATATCTCCCGGGAAGGCTTCTCGACCGGGGGGTCTTCTCAAAAGCAATGAAATCTGCCGGTAAGCCACCGCCTGTTTGGAGAGGTCATCGTAGATGATCAGGGCATCCTGCTTCCTGTCCCGGAAATATTCGCCGATACTGCACCCGGAGTATGCCGCGATGTACTGAAGCGTTGCCGGGTCACTGGCGCATGCCGCAATGACACAGGTATAAGGCATGGCGCCATGCTTCCGCAGGTTTTCCACCACCTGGGCCACCGTTGATTTCTTCTGGCCGATGGCAACATAAATACACTTTACGCCGGTGTCCTTCTGTCTGATGATGGCGTCTACACAAATCGCGGTTTTCCCGATCTGCCTGTCGCCAATAATAAGCTCTCTCTGACCCCGTCCGATTGGCGTCATGGCGTCGATCGCTTTGATGCCGGTGTACATGGGCGTGTTGACTGGCTGGCGTTGAACGACGCCAGGGGCAATCATCTCTATTCTCCTAAACTCGGTTGTCTCTATGGGACCTTTGCCATCAATCGGTGCGCCGGTTCCATCAATGACACGGCCAAGTACCGCCTCTCCCACAGGGACCTGGGCGATCCTGCCCGTTCTTTTTACAATATCCCCTTCTTTGATATGGGTAACTTCTCCTAAAATGGCAACACCCACATTGTCGGATTCCAAATTGAGAACCATGCCGAGTATTCCACCCGGGAACTCCAACAATTCCATGGCCATCGCATTTTCCACGCCATAAACCCTGGCAATACCATCTCCCACTGACAGGACTGTTCCGACTTCACTTATGTCCAGTTTCTTCTCATAGTCTCTAATCTGTTTGGAGATGATTTCACTTATTTCTTCTGCCCTGATTTTCTCCATGCTCTATATTTCCTCCCCTAAGAGATTCCTAACATTATGCAGTTGAGTTTTTATACTTCCATCGTAGAGGGTATCCCCTACACCTACGACAATGCCACCCAACAATGAGGCATCTTCTGAAACCGCCATTTCAACTTTTCTGCCGGTTAAATCTTCCATACGCTTCTGAAGTTTTTCGGATAATTCAGCAGATAATGGGAAAGCTGTTTTGACATCAACCCTTATTTTTTTCAGGGCATCATCCATAAATTTCCGGTAACAGCTTTCTATATCGGGAAGAATACCGATTCTTCGCTTATCAACCAGGAGTCTTAAAAAGTTTGCCGTCACATTCGATATATCAGTCTTTTTCAGAAGCGAATCTACAACGGCTCTTTTTTCATCCTGACCAAAAACAGGGTTTAACAATAATTCCTTGAGATCTTTGCTTTCTTTAATGATGGACGAAAAAAGTGTCAATTCAAGGTAATACTTTTCATAGAGTCCATCTTCCCTGGCTATTCCAAAAAATGCCCGGGCATAGCGCTTCGCAATATTGCTGATTATCAATGTTTTTTCACCACCTTATCTAAATAGTCTTTCACCATGTATTCGTGATGTTCCGGCTTTATATTCTTCTTCAGAAGCTCTTCGGCCATCTCCACGGAAAGCTGAGCGGCTTCTGCCCTGAGTTGATTTCTAGCTGCCTTGAATTCCTGTGCCATTCTCGCCTGAGTATCTTCTTTCATCTTCTCGGCCGCCCTTTTTGCATCTTCGATGATCTTTTCCTTCTCTATCGTTCCCTGCGTTTTTATCATGTCGATGATGTTGTTTATTTCCTCAGTGGCTTTATCCAGCTTTGCAGAGTATTCCCTGAATTTTTTTGCTGTCTCTTCTTTTTCAGCTATTTTTTCTTCGATGGTCGCCTTGATATTTTGACGCCTTTCGCTGAAAAATTCTTTGATATTTTTTGCAGTAGCCCAGTAAAGGAATGCAACCAGGATAACAAAGGCAAGTACTCTCCAGCCGAAATCCTTCATCATAGCCGTGGTGTCTTCTTCACCTCCGCCTCCCGATGCATAAGCTACTGCAGAGGTGAGAACAATCGGCAGGATTGATAAAAGAAAAAAACGTAAATAAGATCGCTTCAACAGCTTTTTCGAAAACCTTGTTATCATTGGAGACTCCTTCCCAACAGTTTCTCGGCAATCTCGACAGATATTTTCTTGGACTGATTGGTCAGAGTACGTCTGGCCTCATCAACTTCCCTGTTCATCTCCCCGTGAAACTTTTCCATCATACCGGGAATCTCGCCTTTCGCGGCATCAATGATGCTTTTTGCCCGTTCGGCCCCTTTTTTTATAATCTCTTGCTTTTTCTCTACAGCGTCCATCTTTGCCTGGCGAAGCTTTTCCTCATAGGCCGCCATTCTTTCTTCAACCGATTGGTTGAGGCGCTTGATTTCTTCTTCAGTATCCTGTAGTTGCTTTTTTCTTTTATCAATGATGCCGAGTATCGGCTTGTAGAGGAGTAAATTTAAAATGAGCATCAAGAGAATGAAATTGCCCATCTGAATCCAAAGTGTATAATCAATGCTGATCACTATCTTACCTCACACCAAAAATATCGTGAAATTCAAAAAAAACCGAGTGAATGAACAGAACCCACCCACCCGACTCCTCCCTAATTAGCGTTTTTTTGATCTCATTTTGAGAAATGGCTCTGGACAAGTTGTGACATAAACTATGGACACGAGCAACCTAAAAAACCCAAAAGATGAGTGCAAAAAACGCGGTCTTCTAATCACAACTTACCGCTAATGTCAAGTATTTTTTGGCGGAAGTTGGTTTTGCTGTATTTATTCTTTGTTCTCTTCTTCTAAGGCTATGGATTTACTATCACCTTTATATTTGTTTAACTTGCTGTTGTCCATTCTGGAAGTCCCTTCGAACACTGCACCCTCTTTTATTATGAAAATCGGTGTTTTTACATTTCCCAGGACCCTTCCCGGGGGATAAATTTCAATCCTTTCTTGAACTTCAATCTGTCCTAAGACATCTCCGTAAATCAAGATGCCTCCAACGTTTATGTCAGCTTCAACGTGTGCTCCTTCACCTACCGTTAAGGTTCCCCCACCAAATATCTCGCCATTGAAGTTACCTTCAATGCAGACAGCTCCGCTAAATATTAATTTCCCGGTAAATTCTGTTCCTTTTCCAAGAAATGCCTTGAATCCTTCATCTTTTTTCTTGCTTAGCATCACCGAACTCCTCGATTTTGGCACCTTCATGTGACTTTATAAAGATTATGGATGGAGAATAAACCTTCTCATGCTGATATTCAATAAAAATCCCATGGCTGTCATCAGGACAATCATTGAAGAACCTCCGTAACTAAAAAATGGCATTGGGATGCCGACGACGGGAAGAATACCCAACACCATCCCGACATTGATAAACACCTCCCAGAAGATAAGCATCGTAATGCCGAAAGATATCAACATTCCTAAAAGATCCCTCGACTGTAACGCAATTTTCAAACACCACAATATCAATACGGAAAACATGATTATCAGGATTAATCCTCCAAGGAAACCCCACTCCTCTGCAAAAACAGAAAAAACAAAATCTGTCTGCTGTACCGGCAGAAATTTCAATTGTGTCTGGGTTCCCTTCAAATACCCTTTACCAAAGATGCCTCCTGAACCTATGGCAATTATGGATTGAATAATATGATATCCCGAACCAAGGGGATCATTCTCCGGATCGAAAAAGGTCATGATCCTTTCTTTTTGATAATCTTTCAAAAGAAGCCAGGAAATGGGAACCAGGAGTACACCGCTGGCGAAAGCCAACATAAGTGATTTCCATTCTATACCTATGAAAAAGGCCATGGATAAAAAGAGAATGATAAGAATTAATGCCGTGCCGAGATCAGGTTGCTTCAGAATAAACAGAAAAGGGATCAATACGATACAAAAAGGTATAAGCAGTTCTCTTAGTCTGTAGCTTCTCTCTATCATGTGGTCATCAAAATATTTTGCCAGTGCGATTATGATTGTCAATTTTACTAACTCTGAAGGCTGGAAAAAAAATCCTCCTATGGCAATCCAGCGTTGGGATCCGTGGGTGGCATACCCGTATAGTGCAACCACTATCAGAAGAAGGATAGAGACCGCATAGATTACATAGGCGAATCGACAGATGAATCGATAATCAATACAAATGATAATCCCTATTAATAGAAGGCTGATAATTATCCATTGAGCCTGTTTGATATAAAGGGTCTCCTGCCTGAAATTATCCAGGCTGTAACCTGCACTGTAAATGTTTAAAAGACCGATACAACTTATGATCAGTATAAGAAAGAACAGGGTCCAATCAAAATTGAAAAATAATCGGCGGTCAAATTTCATCGATAAACACCTGCTTGCGACCTTTGGTTGACTGCCACAAGCGGCTGACTTTTTTTATGTATTGAATTTTTATGTTCGAAGTAGGCGTCTATGATTTTTCTTGCTATTGGGGCAGCTGCAGATCCCCCATGACCTGCATTTTCGGCTATTACTGCGATAGCTATTTCCGGGTTTTTGTATGGCGCAAAGCAAACAAATAAAGCGTGATCTCTGAATTTAGCGGAGATTATTTTCCTCTTGCGGGCTTTCTCATTATCCGGCAGACCTACAACCTGGGAAGTGCCTGTTTTTCCGCACACATCTGCTTCTTTTCTCATTAATGCGTGGCCTGTTCCCCCATTTTCATTCACCACACCCCATAGCGCATACTGTAAAATCTCGATGTTCTTCTGACTCAAAGGGAGTCTGGCTTTTTGCTCAGGTTCGAATGTCTTTAAAACACGGCCATCTGCCATTTCGATCCGTCTGACAATCCTGGGCCGGTAGACGGTTCCCCCATTTGCTAAGGCAGAGTAAGCGTTCACCAGTTGAATTGGAGTAACAAGATCGAAGCCCTGGCCAATGGCAATCGAAATCGTTTCACCCATTTGCCATGCTTCTTTGAATCTGGATAACTTCCACTGTTTGGTCGGGATAAGGCCGCTTTTTTCCCGGGGTAGATCAATTCCTGTAAATTGGCCTAAACCAAATCCGCGGGCATACTCGGCTAACTTGTCAACACCGATCAATTTTCCCAGATTGTAGAAATATACGTCACAGGATTCGACAATGGCGCGGTGAAGATTGACCCGGCCATGACCATGTTTTTGCCAGCACCTATACGTTCTGTTGCCAAGTTCGAAAGACCCGTTGCAAGTAAAAGACGTATCAGGGGTGATTAATCCTTCTTCAAGTGCTGCCGCTGCCACAAAGAGCTTATATGTCGAACCGGGAGGGTATTGACCGGAGATAGCCCTGTTTCCCATGGGATGTGACGGATCATTTGCCAAATCTTCCCAATCATCGAAAGAAATCCCTCCGTTGAAGAGGTTTGGATCAAAAGACGGCGAACTGACGAGTGCAAGGACAGAACCGTCACGGGGATCCATGACAACGACTGAACCAGCTTTGTCTTTAAGGGCATCCCAAGCGATCTTCTGGAGAAATGAATCGATGGTGAGAACCACATTATATCCGGAAACCGGCTCGATTTTACCGATGACTTTAATTTCTTTACCGAACACGTTGACTTCGACCTGTTCCGCTCCACTTTTACCTTTGAGGTATTGATCTAAATATTTCTCTAAGCCGTCTTTGCCTACAATATCACCAACACTGAAATCACCGGATGTATCTTTTTCTAATTCCTCTTGACTGATTTCGCCAGTGTAGCCGATAATGTGGGCCATCATTTCTCCACCAAGGTATTTTCTGATAGGGACGACCTCAACGGTTACACCAGGCAGATCAGCAGCATGGATTTCGACGATAGCCAGTTTTTCCATACTTATGTTTTTTTCAAGTTTCACCGACGGGAACCACCTTTTCTTTCCTATAGAAGGTATGTCCATCGATAGCGCCATGTCTCTTGCCGCTAATAAATTTTTTAATTTGGACGCCACATCATGGATATTTCTGGCATGGTTTGGAACGAATACAATATCAAAGGAGGGCTGGTTATCCACCATGACATACCCGTTGGTGTCCATGATCAATCCCCTCAGTGGTTTTATTTTTCTGAGGCGTACGCTGTTATTTTCTGATCTCTGTGTTAATTCATCTCCACGAATAACCTGAAGATGCCACATCCTTATAATCAGAAGAGACAGCATAATAGAAACGATAGCAAATGCTATCTTGAACTTCTTTCTGAAATTGCCGGGTTCATGCCCGTTTAACTGTCCGTGCATCTTTACCACTCAATAGTACGTCGATCCGACTTATAGTACTAAATAATATCGGGCTAAGGCCACTGAGAATCAATGTCTGGGGTATATAAGCCTTTAACGCAAGGGTTGATATATATCCCCCATATAATAGTAGGTGAAACAAGAGAAGCACTATGATCTCAAATGATGCGCACAGCAAGGTAAAAATCATGATGAAAGACGACTTACCCGGAGAAATCCTGAAAGAAGCGAGCATGGAAATTAAAAATACGAGTACATAAAGGAAAGTATAAGGTCCAGAAATTGAACAATTTATACAGTCACGAAAAAAGCCAAGAATAAAGCTGAGGATTCCTCCTTTCATTATATCGAGTCGAAATCCTGCATAAATTACTAATATTAGGGATAGTTCCACACCAATTTTACCGAAGAAAAAAATATCCGCAATCATCGTCTGGATAACTATCAGTAACAATGAAAGAAAAGGCAATAAAATATAATAGATCACTTTTTATCACCGTTATCCAATACAATCACCGTTACTTCTTCAAGTCTCGCAAAATCAACGAATGGCGCAATATCAATTTTCTGAAATAATCCGCTATTGGTTTTGTCCGCATTTTTCACGACGCCAAGTAGTAAGCCCTTAGGGAAGAGGCCGGAAAGGCCCGAAGAAATGACGATATTTCCAAGAGCGACCGTTTCTGTTTTTGGAATATATTTCAGAGAACATCCCGATGAACCGGCGCCTTGAAGAATCCCCTGGATTCTGGTCTCCTCTACCAATGCATCAATATTACTATTTTCATCTATGAGAAGCAAAATTTTCGATGCGTGCCAGGATGCTTCAATGATCCTTCCTACAACCCCCTGGTCAGCTACAACCGGCAAATCGACCCTCAAACCATGGGAGGTTCCCTTGTTTATTAATATCGTCTTGATTATCGATGTTTGATCTCTGTCAATAACCCTGGCAGTAACTGTAGGATATTTGACTTTTTCCTCAAGTGCGAGGTGTTTTTGTAAACGTATCCCTTCGAGATACCCTTCACGGTATTGAATTATTTCTTGTGTCAACAATGCATTTTCCTTTTTCAGACGTCTGTTTTCCTCTTCCATTCCCACAAGAATTATATACCGCTTCCATACCTCGTTAAGCCCTTTGAAAGAAACGGTTATCATATCTGCTAACGGAGCTGTGGCTTCCAGTACAAGCCTTCTGAAAAAGCCGTCTTTGTTTGGTTGTTTCACACTATAGGATAATATGATGAGAGAGATGATGACCAAGAGACATGCTATTATAATTGATTGATGTTTTTTAGGAAATAACATTTCTCTCCTGCAAGGATAGTGATGAAAACGTTGACCGGGAGAATGTCCCGCGATCCCACCCTGTAAGTATCATACTTAACTCTTCGGAATATTTGCGATATTTTACTTTCAGACATAAATGATAATCTTCCATCGTCTTTGTAAGCGTGATTGCATCTTCGTAAAAAGTCAAAAAGCTTAAGTTGGATTGCATCCCTCATTGCTGCGATGTACGTCAAAGGATGCCATCGTTCTCAATATTTGCGTGCCATGCCTCTGGAACTTTATACGAAGCCGCCCATCTTCAACCTAGTTTATGACTTTTTACAAGAGCATCAATAAGATATTCTGAAAGGGGTAAAACTATACCTGAAATGTAACCTCTTTTAACACATCTAAATGATCAAGGGCCATACCGGCGCCTCTGGCTACTACCGAGAGGGGATCGTCTGCAATGGTAATGGGAAGTCCCGTTTCTTCCCTTATCAGAAGATCGAGATTTGTCAAAAGAGCTCCACCACCGGTCAAGACAATACCTCTGTCAACAATATCTCCGGCTAATTCGGGGGGGGCATTGTCCAGGGCATCTTTTATCGCGTCTATGATAATACTTACCGGTTCCATAATGGCTTCCCGTACCTCTTCAGAATTAATCTCAACGATCTTCGGAATACCTGATATGAGGTTCCTTCCTTTGACGTCGATTTTCCGCAACTCCCCATCCGGATAAGCGCACCCGATGGTCATTTTTATGATTTCTGCCGAACGCTCCCCTATGAGGAGGTTGAATTTTCTCTTCATATACTGGACGATTTCCTCGTCCATTCTGTCACCAGCGACTCTGACAGACTTTGCATAGACGATGCCCCCCAGTGATATTACGGCGACCTCAGTGGTTCCACCACCAATATCCACAACCATGGAGCTTATTGGTTCCATTACGGGTAATCCCGCTCCAATGGCCGCTGCCATTGGCTCTTCGATGAAGAACATTTCTCTGGCACCTGCTGATTCTACGGTTTCCCTGACTGCTCTCTTTTCTACCTGGGTGATACCGGAGGGTATTGATACAATAATTCTCGGGCGAACCAGAGCCCTGCGATTGTGGACGCGGCGGATGAAGTGCTTCAGCATGGCTTCAGTAATATCGAAATCAGCAATCACGCCTTCCCTTAAGGGTCTGATAGCTACTATATTGCCTGGGGTTCGTCCGAGCATCTTTTTTGCTTCGAGACCGACAGCCAGGACTTTTTTTGCACCCCGTAAATCTCTGTGAACGGCAACCACCGAAGGTTCATTCAATACAATTCCCTTACCCTTCATATAAACCAGCGTATTTGCCGTTCCTAAATCTATGGCAAGATCATTGGAAAATTTTCCTAAAATATAATCAAAAAGCAATGCTTTTCCTCCTTTGTTTTATTATATCGTTTGGGTGAATACATTTGTAATTTTATAATCAAGTGAATTTCTATACAGCATTTCATCCCCCTGATCAATGAATTTTTGAATTTTTAAAAAGGTATTGCATTTTTAAGATGACTGTACTACTAATTGCCGTCTTAAATCATTGTGATAAGGAAATGTATCATGCTTGAAATAATGCGAAAACACGCCAGAAGCTGGCTCGTGAAAATTATGCTTGGAATAATCATTGTTGTTTTTGTTCTTTATTTTGGTTCTACGAGCTGGAGACATAGGGCTGAAGCCATTGCCATTATTGATGGCAAGGCCATTCCGTATGTGGATTTTCAAAGGGAATATCAGAACCTTATTGACTCCTATCGGCAACGTTACGGTGGCGCCCTCACGGATGATATTCTGAAAGGTCTGAATCTGAAGCAGCAGGCGTATGACAGTATTATCAATCAGGCTGTTATTTTTCAAAAGGCAGCGGAACTTAATCTACAGGTTACCGAGGAAGAAGTGAAGGAACTTATCCTTTCTAATCCTGCTTTCCAAAGAGCAGGTGTTTTTGATGAAAAGATTTACAATCAGATGTTGCGCTACAGGAAGATGACGTCTACTGATTTTGAAGATGCGCAAAGAAAATTATTAACCATGATAAAGCTGGAAGATATCATCCAGAGCGCCGTTAAGGTTTCAGATAAAGAAGTGTTCGATCTGTTCCGATTTCAAAATGAAAAAATAAACGTGAACTATCTTAGCCTTTCAACGAAGAATTACAAGGAAAAGATCATTCCTCGCCGGGAGGATCTGGAGACATTCCTGAAAGAACATGAAAATGATTTCCGCGTTCCGGAACAGATTCAGATAAAATATATATCATTTCCAGGCCAGAATTATGCGTCATCGGTGAAGGTTTCTGATACAGATGTGGCCGAATACTATAACCGTCACAAAGATAACTTCATGAAAAAAGCAGGTAAAGAATCCCCTTTATCAGAGGTGAAAGATAAAATCATTGCCGAATTAAAGCAGGCCCAAGGCATGTATATCGCCGCCGAGGAAGCCAAAAAAGCACACGATATGATTTATCAGAAAGAAAATTTCGACGATTACGCCGGACAGAACGGACTTAAAGTCATCAGTACAAGCTTTTTCAGTTCAAAAAATACCCCTCAGGACTTCAGGCAGATCAAAGATTTTAACAAAATTGCCTTCAGCCTTCAAACGGATGAGATCGGCTCTGTCTTTTCCGATGACAAATCGTATTATGTTTTGAAGCTCACTGCCAAGAACCCCTCTCACATTCCGGGGTTGAATGAAATAGAAAGGGAGGTTGCAAGACAATTTGTGGAAGGAGAGTCTGTGCGTCTGTGCAAAAAGGATGCTGAAGTCATCCTTGAGAGTCTTAAGAAGGGGGAAGCAATGCAAAAAATATCCCAGGAAAAAGGCTTGAATATAGAAGAAACAGGGCTATTTCTCCCTGGATCCACCATACCGAAATTCGGATTTTCCAAGGAGTTGAGTGGCGCCCTCATTCAGATCTCTGAAGGGAACCCTTATCCGGACAATGTCTATTATATCAACGGGAGTTTTGTAATAGTGAAGTTTAAGGAAAGAGGGAAACTGAATACCGATGACTTCGAAGCAAAAAAGTCAGCCTTGAAAAATTTGCTTCTGAGGATGAAGAAAAACGAACACATGCTTTCGTGGATAGAAAAGAATAAAGAAGCTATGATCAAAGATGGGAGATTGAAATTTACGAAAGATCTTAAAGATATCTGATCCTTTCCTCATATTAATGCTGTTTTCACTTTTTACGAGATCATCAGTCCCGATATTAAATCCACTTCGTAGATTACCGCTGGAGCATGTTGTACAATGCAACTCGCCGGCGCATGATCGCCAATTCATCCGTCAATTGCTTATTTATTTTATTGTGCTCTCTCATTTCAATAACGCTTGAATTGCCTCCAATTGATATGAATTTCTATCGAATCACCGTGTAGGGTTTTATTATTGGATTTGACAGGAACGCTCTTTTCTGTTTGGGAAGTCTAAGAAAAAGTAGGCTGGGTCGCCTCTACCGATGCCTGAGGGTCAGTTACTAATCCGTTACTCTTCTTTATGCTTATGTTTTTTCTTCTTTTTCCGCATCTCCCACGTCAAAAGACTCGCACGTCTTCATGCTTCTTTTTGAAAGGGGGGTCTTGTCGTCCATGGTCAATATCTGGTAGTTGTTATCCCAGAGGGCTTGAACGAAGTCATTTGACCTGAATCCCCTGACTCTGATCATAACAAGATGCCTTTTGTCTCCCTTAAGGGGATGGGTGAGAATGGTGAGAAGGTCTATCCAGTAACGCCTGCAGAACTCCACAATGTCGTAGAAGAAATCCAGTTTGTCTGCGGCGGGGATAGAAAGGCAGATTCTTATGCTGTCGTCCCCCGCTCTGGTAATGCTCGCCAAAGCATCCAGGACATCGGAGCCTGTTATAATACCGACCAGTTTGCCTTTGTCCATCACAGGAAGAGAGCCCACCTTTTTCTCGCGCATGAGCAGCCCCGCTTCTTCAAGGGGCATGTTTGGTTCGCATGTTATAGGGGATTCTGTCATGACATCACCAACACGCCGGCGCCGGAGTTCTTCCGCAAGGTCATCCGGCAGATCCTCTTTTAACAAGAGACTTGGCGGCCCAAACTGGTAAATATCAGAAAGAGTAATGATACCGACGAGTTCTTGATTACGAACTACGGGAAGGCGTCGTATCCCATGCTTTCGAATCAGTCCTATCACCTCGAGAAGATTCATTTCGTCTACGGCTACGATAGGCATTTCCGTCATCCAATATCTCACGATCATGAAAGTTACCTCTTTTCTTTATATTGTATTGTATTGTGCTTCTTCAAGGATAAACACTACTAACGACTTTGTAAAAAGTCAATAGGCTGTGTTGCGCTCCCTTTTGCCCTGTCACGTTTGAGGGAACGGGGAAGCTTCCGTAACCTATGTGTCGCTTTGACAGGAACCCGCTCTTGACACGCCACACCCTTTCTCCTATACTCTAACAACAGCCGGACGGGAATTATTGTTAAAAAAACGAACCTGTTCTTCACCCATGCACAATGGAATGCTTATCAAAAAGACAGTGGGCCGTCATCCAAAACCAACCTGAAGGTTTAGTATCGGGGGATACCGGTCTCCTTGAAGAAAGAAAAGTAATGCAAATAAAATGCCTGTGCTCTCAGGAGATGAGTATATGATTCGTTATAATCTAACTGAGTTCTTTAAATTATCAGCGGCCCTCAATTATCAGTTGTCCGTTTCAGGCGATTTCGGCTGGAATATTTTGAGAATCATCATCGGCGATATGAAACTAAGTCGGGAACAGCATAACATCCTGCTTGATGCACTCTCCTATCTCAACCATGCCTATAAAGATCAGCACCGCCGCTTGGGACCAATGTCCGTGATTCATCCCCTGCGCGCCACTGCCATTCTTTCCCGGACCGTCGAAAAAGCCGATATGCTTGATTTGCTCACCGTGCTGCTTCACGATAAGCATGAGGATATTCAACCCTCCAATTACACTGAAGATAAATACGGGAATAATTATTATCAACAATTGGAAAATGAATTCAAACAATTCCTGTATAAAAACGATCCCAATGACAACTGGTATCTCATGGAGCGGCTCGACTTATTGTCCCGTCATGGAGAAGAATCATATTTCACCTATATAGGAAGGCTCATGAACCGGGCTCAACAAACGCCTGAGCTCGTGCGCGTGAAGCTTGCCGATCGTCTCGACAATACTCTGGATTTGCATTCTGAATTTTATGATCCCATCGAACATGTCGATTTTTTCGGCGCCCTGTTTAACATCCTCTACATTAAGAACTACCAGCCCCCCGAACCTGAAGTGCAACACCCGGTCCGGCATCCCCTGTACGGCGCCTACCGGCTCTATCAGCTTTTTAAGAACGCCGTCTTATTGTCGCTTGTCCGCCAGAAGCGATCCATGACGTACGATCCGGCGGCGCAGCCCTTGTTCGAACAGCTCGTCAGGGCCGGCATGGAGGAAGCGCAGCGAATCATCATTCATATTTTTAATTATCATATGAGAGACGTAGAACAGCAGCGAAAACTTATTTTAGATACAATGAATTATTGCAAGGCAGGGGGTACGCTTGAGGTAACGAGGTCCGGTGACCGCTCCAGGCTCGATGGCTTGTTTATGAATTACTTTGAATACAGCAGCGCCGAGGAACACAAACAAAAACTGGATCAGCTGTATAAAGACAAACCATTGATGATACAGGCTGCTCTTGCGTTTGTGACTATCTTCAAAAATTTCCTCATTGATCCCCAGTATTGCATCGAAGGCATTTGCGAGGATGGGTTTCATCCGCGGGACGGCGTGTAGGTCGGCGTCCAGGTTTTTCAGGGGACGCTGTTATCGTTCTCTCTCCCTCTTTCTGTTTGACAGACAAACCTCCTTGTCCTATACTGCGCCCATCAAAAAGGAGCTTTCATCGCGATTGTCCCTCAGTGCCTCCATGATAATAAGCGTTTCCATATCGGTTTCTCTGATGATTCTCGCATCGCTCTTTCTTCCCCTGGCATGCGCCCAGATTCCCGACACATCCCCCCTTCGGGAAGTTCAGCCGGTGAGAGGGAAATCTCTGTCTGCTCCCCCCGAAAAACTGATCGGCGAATCCTCCCAGATTCTCCTCATCCGAAATATGAATCCTGTCTCGATTGACGTTCACGTTATTGCCCTGGAAAAGAGAAATGGCCGCTGGCAGAGTCCTTTTCCTCCCATGGACGGTGTAATCGGAAGGAAGGGCTTTGCACCGCCGGGGGAGAAGAGGGAAGGAGACGGCAGGACTCCTTCGGGGATATTCCCCCTTGGGATGGTCTTCGGCTATGATCCTTCCTTCCCGACAAGGATGCCTTACCGGCAGGCCACCGATGACGACCTCTGGGTCGATGACGTCCACGCCGATGACTACAACCGATGGGTCAAGAGGGGAGCAACCAAAGCATCTTCGTTTGAAAGAATGAAACGGGACGACAACCTGTACAAGTACGGGATCGTTGTGGAATATAACATGAATCCCGTCATTAAAGGTCATGGGAGCGCCATCTTTTTTCACCTCTGGCGAGGAAACGAAAAACCCACGGAAGGCTGTGTTGCCCTATCGGAAGAGGATCTTGTTACAATTCTCCGGTGGCTTAATCCGGCGTCAAGACCCCTGGTTGTCATGGGGACGAGCGGAACGATCAGAGGGTATTGAAAAGTGAAACGAATATTCCTGTTTGCACTGCCCTTTTTCCTGCTGATATTCCTCGGCCAGTCGCTGCTTGCGGATGATTGCCACGGTGAAAGCACAATGCCCGACCGTTTTGTGGATGTAAAAGAGGTGATCCCTTCCATCCTTCTCGATATCCGGTACTACGGTCCTCGCAATTTCGTCGGGGAGCGGATCGACGGCTATAACGCCCCCAAATGCCTCCTCACGAGGGAGGCGGCAACAGCCCTCGCAAAGGTACAGAGAGAACTTGAGGCGTTCTCCTTATCGCTCAAGGTCTATGACTGCTACCGGCCGCAGCGGTCGGTCGATCACTTTGTCCGGTGGGCAAGGGATGGCAGTGACACAAGGAGCAAAAGGGAATTCTATCCCACGAAGAAAAAGAGAGACCTTTTTAAGCAGGTCTACATCGACACCAAATCAGGCCACTCCAGGGGCAGTACCGTTGACGTTACCATTGTTTCCCTCCCCGTTCGTGAGCAAGCTTCGTATCAGGAGGGAGAGAAAATGAACGCATGTCATCTCCCCGCAGAGAAGCGATTCAAAGATAACAGCATCGACATGGGAACGGGTTTTGACTGTTTTCACGAACTATCCCATACGGCGAACAAAAAGATCGGCGAAAAACAGAGAATCCACCGTTTGTTGCTCAAAGCGATCATGGAAAAACACTGCTTCAAGAACTACGAGAAAGAATGGTGGCACTTTACCCTGCGTGGCGAACCCTTTCCGAAGACCTATTTCGATTTTGTCATCGAATGATGGCCCTGAACCCCCTCCCCTCAATACCCTCCCATCAGGGGAGGGGAAGTTCCTTAGGAGAGGGTATGTTACGGGGCGAAAGGGAAATGCCGATCGGAGCCTCATGAATAGAAAGTCATCCACATTTTTCAGGTCCTACGGGTTTTCGATTCTGCTGATCGTCTCCATCGGCATCGGCTCTCTATTGGGAATCGTCCTGAAAAAGGAGGCTGTTGTATTAAAACCCTTCGGGGATCTTTTTCTGAACCTCCTCTTTACCGCGATTGTCCCCCTTGTGTTTTTTTCCATCGCCTCGGCCGTTGCCGGCATGTCCAATGTTCGGCGCCTGGGTAAGATTCTCTCGTCCATGCTGTTTGTGTTCATCCTGACGGGAATTGCCGCCTCGACGATTATGGCCATTGCCGTTCAGTTTTATCCGCCGGCCGCAGGAATCACGCTGGATTTAACTTTCCCTGCCAGCCCGGAGCAGTTCAAAACCTCAGAACAGATCGTCAAGGCCTTTGCAGCGCCCGATTTCCTGGATATCCTGTCGAAGAAGAACATGCTCGCCCTGATCATCTTCTCCATCCTCATCGGGCTCGCCACCTCTTCCATCGGGGAAAAGGGGAAGGTCTTCTCCACCTTTCTCACCTCCGCAAACGAGGTGATGATGAAGGTCATTCATTATATCATGTACTATGCACCGGTCGGATTATGCGCCTATTTCGCCTATTTCATCGGGGTATACGGTCCTGAACTGCTGGGTTCCTACGTCCGTGCCGTGACGCTCTATTATCCCGTCACCATCCTCTATTTCTTCATTGCCTTTACCCTTTACGCATACCTTGCCGCGGGGGGTACCGGTGTGCGAACGTTCTGGAAAAACATCATCCCGCCATCTCTTACGGCCCTGGCCACGGGGAGCAGTGTGGCGACCATCCCGTTAAATCTTGAGGCGGCGAACAACACGGGCATCCCCAGGGACATCAGCGAAGTCGTTATTCCTATTGGAGCAACCATTCACATGGAAGGTTCCTGCCTCGCCGCTATTCTGAAAATCGCCTTTTTATTCGGGTTATTCCACATGGATTTCTCAGGGACTCAGACCCTCCTGACGGCGATCGGCATCGCCATTCTGTGCGGCACGGTGGTGAGCGGTATTCCCGGAGGCGGCACAATTGGAGAGCTGCTGATCATTTCACTATACGGATTCCCTCCGGAGGTCTTCCCGATCATTACGATGATCGGAACCCTCGTTGACCCTCCGGCAACCATGGTGAATGCCATCGGCGATAATGTCGCCGGCATGGTGGTCGCCAGGATACTGGGGGGGAGAAACTGGATGCGGGAAAGTCAATCGATCCACGAATGAAGCCGTTACAACGCTTACACCTGCTGACGGATCATGTTCGAAGGGAGAGCGTCAAGAGGTATGCGAGTGTTCAACTGAGGGCGAAGAGGAGGCTGTTGGAAGGGAAATCCATATAAGACGACATTACTTATGTTGTCAAATGAAGTCCCACCTGGTTATTTGCAATACCTTGTCAAGGGTTTTCGATTTGGAATTGGAGTGATGATTGCCAGTTCAAATGATCAATTACCTTTACCCGTGAAGCATCTTCTCCACTAAATGATTCATTTAAATGATTCATTTCTTCTTGTTGATAAGGGCTTGGCTGACCGCGTCGCTAAGTTCCTTGATCCGATAAGGTTTGCCTAAGAATGCCTGAGGCCATTCGGGATGGTCGCCTGCCATGACCTGGACCTTGTTGTAACCGCTGGCCAAGATCACCGGGATGTCGGGCGCGAGTTTGCGCAGGGCCGCCAATGTCTCCCAGCCGTTCATGCGCGGCATGGTCATGTCGCAAAGGACGCAACGGATTTCATCCTGGTGCTGTCGATACACCTCCACAGCCTCGACGCCGTCCTTTGCTGCGAGCACTGTAAAACCAAGACTTTTGAGCATGGCAGCAGCCATGTCGTGCACCATCTCCTCGTCTTCGACCAGCAGTATCGTGCCGCCCCCTTCCATTTCCGGAGCTTGGGCTTCTTTGTCCGGCTGCCGGGGGACTTCTTCCACAGACACCGGGAAAAAGACCCGGAAGGCGCTCCCCCGGCCCAGTTCGCTCTCCACCGTGACGGCCCCGCCGTGCGCCCGTACAATCCCCAGGACCACGGGCAGGCCCAAGCCCCGGCCGGTGAACTTGCTGGAGAAAAACGGGTCGAAGATATGCTCGATATCATCGTCCGCTATCCCGCTGCCCGCGTCCGCCACTTCCAGGCAGGCATAGGCATTGTCCTGCGGCTGCCAGTCTATGGGGAATCGGTGCGATGCGGGGATATCCGCCGGGGAAACAGTTTTGACGGACAGTCGAATGACACCCCGGCCTTCACCGACGACCTCCCAGGCATTGGTGACCAGATTGGTCAGGACCTGTTGCATCTGGTTTGCGTTTGCGCTGACTGCCGGCCCGGAGGTGGGTAAATCAGTCTCCATGCACACGTTCTTCGGCATGACGGCATGGAGCATGGGCAGACTCCGGCGGCAGGTTTCGGAAAGATCAAGCGGCTCACGTTTGCCGGGCGTTTGTCCGAGGTAGGTCAGCATCAGGCCGCTTACCTCCGCCGCTTTTCCTGCCGCCTGCAGGGCTGCGGTCAGGCTATTGACGGGTCCCGCACCTTGTGGTAGGTCGTCAATGGCCATCTCCAGGTTCCCGATCACTGCTTGAAGCTGATTGTTGAAGTGGTGGGCAATGGCCCCGGCCATGCGGCCCAGGCTTTCGGCCTTCTGGAGTTGCCGGTTTTGATGTTCGAGTTTTGCCTTTTCCTCTTCAGCCCGCTTACGGTCGGTGATGTCTTGATGCACCGATATCCACACTTCGCCATATTGTTGATGTTTAAATTTTGAAACATTGGCATAACACCAGAATGAGGTCCCATCCTTTCTGATATTGTGTACTTCACCATTCCATACTCCCGGTTGTTCAAGACTTCTGATAATCTCGTTTGCAACGGCCTCGGGGCTTTTGACACCCGGAGCATTGAGAATACTCACGTGTTTGCCGATAAGTTCGTCCGGATCGTAACCAAGCATTCCCTCAAGGCATCGATTTGCATAAACAATCACGCCATCGTCAACGCGAGTCAGATGTACACCTTCCTTCATGTTCGCCAAAATCTCGCTCTGAAGACGTAGCGAATCGTCCACCGGCTTGCGCTCTGATTGCGATTGCTCCAGCTCTGCGATCCTCCGTCTTAGAGAATCCAGTTCCTGAATCAATGCCTGCTTTGTCTTGGATTGATCTTTCATCGGGTTGCCCCCTGTGTTTAATCTTTCCAGCCAAATTAATTGCGCAGAATGTATATTCTTAGAAGTGATTCTACAAAATTGCGAGACAAAAGGCGGTGTAAATAATTGGAGCATGTCAGACTTTTTAAGCACCATATTCATTAGTCCCAAAGGAATGCGTTTTTTTCGTACGTAGCCCATCATCATTTTCAGGTCTCGAATTTCATCGTTTAGCTTCGTAAACGCTTTCTCGTACTCGCCTTTGCGCATAGAATCTAAAGATGGATTCATCAAAACCAGCTTCATGCCGCTTTTAATTATCTCAGCTTCCTCAAGAGAACGTTTTAAGTGTGCGATATTTTCCAATTTAGAGGTATCATCACTGTACATTTTCATAAACTCCTTCCCGTCATGCAAGAATCAATTGATAAAGTAATATTTCACTTCAACTATTTTCTTCTTTCATCCTGCATCAATCCCAAACGCCGGAGAACTATTCTTCGTCTTTTCTCACTCCCAACGGCCGAAGTGAGTGGCAAAATTCAGGATATCAAAAGTATAGTTATGCATATAATCTACCTTCATAATGAGGAAGAATACATCCTCACGAGAGAGGTCCTCTATTGAGCCTTTCATATACCTTTACGTATTCGTCAATCATAGTATCTAAATCATACTTTTTTCTCGCCTCCCTCATGATCCTTTTGAGTTGCTTTTCCCTTATTTCCAGGGGTTTTCTGTGAAACTGCACACTCTTGGATAATCCGTACCACAAACCACCGGGATCATAATTCTGAAAAAGAAATCCATTTCCCCCATCCTCGGAAGCGCCGTCAACCTTCAACCGCAACTCTTCTATCTTGTCATGATAACCGCCCGTGTCACGGTTCGTCGCCGTCGCTCCAAAGAGATTCCCGATCTGATCGATCTGGCCGCACGGCTCATAGAGAGAAGCACCGAAGACGTCACTGGCAGCAGCATAACCGAGCATGGAAAGCCTCTCACTGAAACGCTGATACGTGATCTTCCCCCCGGAGGAACAAGCGATTCTTCCTAAGATTTCTTCATGGGTCTGATCACGCCCGACACCGTTCCCCACGATCGCTATCTGCACGTCGCCGTGCTCTATAACAAATTTAAGAGCGATATCTTTGAGAAGTTCAACGCCTTTTTGAGATGGGTCCAATCGTGATGGCCAGTAAAGGAGGATCGCATCGGGATTAATATTAAGCCCGGTTCTCTTCTGAAATTCCAAAAGGTTTTCCCTTTTTGTGGCCATAACGTCATCATCAGGACCGTATTTTTTTACAAGGTGTTCACATTGTTCCGGATACATCCTGGGGGACGTTGCATTCATGATGCTCAATGCCGCACTTTGATTATACTTTGCCTTGACTTCCTGTCTTACACTTGGCGGGATGAAAAATCTGTCTAGGAAATAATCTCCTATGACCTCTTTAAGAAACTTTTCCCCGACAAAATTGACCAGAGTGGCGCTCTTAATGGCTGTTGCCTGACTGTCGATGCATTTCTTCCCATATTCTTCGGAAAAGTAGATATTCCACGAGAGGCTGTCAACATCAACGCCGAAAAGCATCTCAATAGGGATATGGCCCGTATGAACGTTGTGAACGGTATGCAGTACCGGACAGTCTCGCGCTTTCGCGTAGGCCGTAACCGCCCCTCCTGCCATCCAGTCGTGACTGTGGAGAATCAGCCTTCCTCCGTTTTTGGCCCGGACAGTCTTAATGATGTTGTTTACCACTTCTTTCTGAAACTCGGCGGCGTTTAATAGTGGGTCCCCCGAATATGCGCAGGAAAGGTTAGCAAAAATGGATGAACTTACCAGGTGGACTTTATCAGGATCGACTTTATATCTGATTTCCCTCCACATATTTTCATCCATGTTGCTTTCTCTCTGGAACCGCTTCTTCAGATTCAGCGTCGCCAGATGGCATTCAATCCCCCTGGCCCGGAGCCCTTCGCATAACGCGGAAACCACCTCGCCCAGGCCCCCCGCCTTCCCGGAAATATACCTGGCAAGATCCCCCATCGCGTCCGGCAATCTCCCCGTCTCCGGAGATACCAGCAATACGGCCGTCCTTTCCGTCTTTTTCAGGATTTCAAATGTTCTTACATTCTTTGACCCCTTCGACGGAAGGTTTACGTGACGTTGACGGTTCCGGTCCTTTATATAAATTCCCGGCACTTTATTAATCTTGTAACTTACGCGTAATTTCATTTTCCGTTTGTGCAGTCCTTCTTCCACAGACAATTGTTCCCGCATGTTTCTATTGTACGAAAACATGGTGAATTTCCCTCAATTATCTGAATATCACGAATGATATCCTGCTTGGAGCGGCTGACCTTCGTATCAACACCCCATGACTTTGCGATCTCACGTATCTCCTGAATTTTCATTTCATAATCCTCCTTTAATTTGCTTATAGCCCCATCTTCTATGGATATTTTTTTCAATGGTGGACTCATCTTCGGTTTTGACCACCTGAGATAATCCCAAACCGAGAAAGAATTGAGAAGTTTGACTCTGATTAAGGAATTCCTCTTCAGTGCCAAACATTTGCCGCGTCCAGTCTTGCAATTTGTTAATTCGCCAGCGCAATTCAGCGAGTTCTTGTACTATTTGATGTTTAGTAATCCCTTTATCTGCCATTCCCGTGAACCTCAAAAACCTTCAAAAATATATCGCCGTGCAAGTCATTGTGGTAATTAGTGGATTTCACAAATGTTCTAACTATCAAGATTTGCCCGTAAAATACTTGATGACAGAATCATAGAGAACAGACTCCTCACCATCCAAGTGATAATGGGTTTCTGAATTTACCCTGAAAAACTTCATATGAGCAGAAAGAATCGATGTCTCTAAGACCCCCAACGCCTCTGCTTTTTTTCTCAGTTCTGTTTGGTCCATATTATCCTCTGCTGTAATGGTTTTTATACGCATGTGTAATAATCCTCTCTGATAATGGAAAATCTTACTGTATAATTTGGTGTCAGAGTATAATGATTGTTACTTTATAGAGAATCTTATTGGGATGTGCAATAGGAATAGATCGTAGGGAATATCCAGGGGAAAACCCTGCATTATGATAATGTCAAAAGATAGGATCTCAGATTGGTTTTTTTATTTTTAAGATTAAGTTTGACGACATCGTAAAAAGTCATTATTAGTGTAAGGCGTTAAAATAATTTAACATTTGTGCATATTTCTCTTGACACTGTTTCCCGAAAATGGTATGAATAATGTTAAATATTAAAGACATAGGTGCTGATGCCATGATT
>JAPLJS010000017.1 GCA_026388545.1 Deltaproteobacteria bacterium | reverse complement strand
GCCATGCCCCCAACAATCCGGGAGATATCATGACTTGTTTGACCTCTTGTCAAAGAGCAAAATGTGGTGCCAAGAACTTTTTCAGGATATCTATCTGTCCGTAATCGCAAAACTATTTTTTGGCAACTGTAGAAGATCAGTCTAATATTTGACACACTTCTTGACATTAACAATCAGCAAGAGTAAGTTAAGAACATAGAGATGCTGCAATGCCCGGATTTGGTTATGTCACTGGGATATGAATGAAAATTTAATCATTTCACTGGGAGGTAAACAAAAAAGCATCGTTAGTTCTTAGTGGTACTGATGAACTGCTTAAAGGGCAGTTATTTAATAAGCTGACTCAGCTTAGTTAAAAGCATTGCAGCGCTCTTTCTTATTAGACTTAAACGGTTATTATTCCCTTAGCCTCTCGCAAGAAGTAAAAATTTACGAGGGGCTTTTGTTTGTTATCATTTTGTTATGACGCTTGGACAGGCAGAATTTGAAACGAACGATCTCAGGACGCATCTTTTGTTGCGCACAATACCTACAACTCCTCGGTTGCTGTGATGAGATTATACCGATGAGTACGACTTGTAATCTCGGATAGTTATAGAGTTTAGCAGATTGTGGATAACAGGAAGCACGCATCAACCGGATGAACCAAATGCCGTCACATGTCGCTATCATTTTCACAAATTTTTCTTTTTTAAACCCCTTAAAGATCATTTGATTAAGCGCCGGTGCATTTTGTGAATCGCTAACGGGAAAAAGATAAGGCACGTGATTACAAAATAACAAAGCCCCGTCAACAGTGATAGATCAATGATACCGAGACTTAAAGACCTTGTGAGATTTACCATGTGAGTCAATGGTAAAAGAACGGCAAGATGCTGAGCCCACCCGGGCAGATTCTCAATGGGGAAAAAAGTTCCGCTGAAGAGAAACATTGGGGTAATGAAGAGAAAAACCGGCAGGTTAAACAATTCTATGTTAGGCACAATCCCAGTGAAATACATCCCGATTGAACCAAAGGCAATTCCCGCGATAAAAGCCAGCGGGATAATCAAAAGGCCTTCAGGGTAACGGATGAGGCCAAATAAGCTAATGACCCCAAGCATAATTGCCGTGGCGATAACCGCTTTGGTGGCTCCCCAGATGATTTCCCCTGTGATAATTTCTTCAAGGGAAAGCGGTGTCGCCATCATGGCATCGAATGTTTTTTGATAATACATGCGCACAAATGAGGCATAGGTATTCTCGAAGAAGGCGTTATTCATAATGTTGATGGCAATCAGGGCCGGTGCGATGAAAGCGATATATGATATTTGAGATCCCTGGTAATGAATTGTTCCAATCAGGGCGCTCAAGCCGACGCCGAAGGCAAGTAAATAGAAAAGGGGTTCGAGCAGGGGAGGAACAAAGCTGATCTTCCAGTTTTGCCGGTAAACAGTAAAGTTTCTCTGCCAGACCCGCAAAAACCGCCGGGATATATGGGGTAATGGTATTCTTTTCATTCTCTCAGTTCCCTGCCTGTTAATTTTAAAAAGACGTCTTCCAGGGTCGCCATGCGCATGATACAACCTCCCTTACAATAATCTTTCCTGATCTCATGGTACAGCGAATTTCCATCTTCAACATATATAATGAGACGATGGCCCAGGTCTTCGTGTTTCAGATTCCTTGATTGTACGAATGCCCTTAATGTATGGCCCGGTTCAACCACTTCGATGATATCGTGGCCTATATATTGCCTGATCAGATCGAGAGTTTTTCCCTCTACCAGAACGCGTCCATGATCCATGATGATAAGACGATCACAAAGCCGGGAAGCTTCTTCCATGTTGTGGGTCGTAAGAAGAATGGAAAGCCCTTTTGCTTGAAGTTCCTCCAAACGTTCCCATACCTGGTGACGGGATTGGGGGTCCAGTCCCGTAGTGGGTTCATCCAGAATTAAAAGTTCCGGTTGGTTGAGCAGTGCGCGGGCCAGAACCAGACGGCGCATCATGCCTCCGGAAAGTTCCATAGCCCTGGTATCTTTGCGATGATCAAGGGCAATAAACTTAAGAAGATTCTGTGTCTGTATGCGCGCCGTCCTGGTGGGAATGTTAAAATATCGGGCAAAAACTTCTAAATTTTGTTGTACTGTGAGGTCAGGATCTAGATTGTTTTCCTGCTGACACACACCAATTCTGGATTTTATGGCTCTCGCGTTTTGTGTGACATCGAGACCGAAGACCTCAAGGATACCGCTTGCCATAGGTGAAAAGCCATAGATCATTCTAATGGTTGAAGTTTTTCCGGCGCCGTTCGGTCCCAGGATACCGAAACATTCTCCCGGAAATACCGTGAAAGAAACATTGTCGACAGCTACAAGATCACCAAAGACTTTCCTCAGATTTCTCGCCTCAATGATTGGGTTTTCCGTTAAATTTTCAGTATCGCTTTTATTTGTGCTTTTCATCGGGTACTCTTTTCACTGTTTCTTGTTACAATATCACAGTTGTCAATTTTTTAAAGCTACTTGTGTAATTACGCAGTCAATGTCATTGACTTAAGCTCTTTGACTCCCCTCTTTTCTAAAGAGGGGTCGGGGGAGATTTTACGGATCATCGTAAAAAAATCCCCCTGAATCCCCCTTTATAAAGGGGGACTTAAAGAGACAACATTCTTAAGTCAATGACATTGATTACGGAGTAAAAAATATTACTTTGTATCTGCCGGTTAAATGAATTGTAACAATTTATTGAATATGCTACGTATCCCGTCGTATTTCAATTGAGGATTTGTCTTAAAACATAATTTAAGCAGGGTTTTATAATCAATCATATATCCGTCATTATATACGGGAGGAAAATGCAAATGCCTGACATAATAGAGAAAACGGTATCGAAGTATCACAAAGGGCTGGTTTTCGTTTTCACCGGCAATGGAAAAGGTAAGACAACCGCCGCAATGGGGCAGGCCCTTCGGGCAGTAGGCCACGATTTGAAGGTATTGGTACTTCAGTTTATGAAGGGAAAGAAATACGGTGAGGTAATAGCTGCTGAGAAATACCTTCCCGGCGTAACGATTTATCAGTGCGGCCTCGACAGTTTCGTTATGAGGGAAAACCCCGCGCCTGTCGATGTTGAACTTGCCGGGCAGGGGTTGAACATCGCCAGAAAGGCCCTTTCTTCCGGTGAGTATAACATGGTTATCCTTGATGAGATCAATGTTGCCCTCGACTTTAAATTGATTTCCCTTGATGACGTTGTGGAAACTATAAAAAGTAGAGCTCAAAATGTAGATGTAATTTTGACGGGCAGGTATGCGCCTCCGGAAATTATCGAACTGGCGGACACGGCAAGCGAGATAAACGAGATAAAACATCATTACTCGGCAGGTGTAAAGGAAAGAGCGGGTATCGAGTTTTAGTTCAGAAGGAAGCAGGAAAAATTAAATAAACGGGAAATGAGAAGTGCCCATGATCAAGAATCATAAAAAAGTTCTCCATACAATCATTTCACTGCTGAAAGAGCAGGGGGCTTCATCTGTTATTTTAATAAATAGTGCAGATATCATTATTGACGAAAGAGTCCGCCTGAAATGTCAGGTTCCCGTATGCGACAGTTATAATAAAAACCTCATGTGCCCGCCTCATGTGCCGTCAGTTGCGGAATTTCGCGAAACTCTTAAAAAATATAAGAAGGCGATTCTTCTCCAGGTTTCTTCTGAACTGAGTGAAAAATCTGCAAGAGCTCCTACTGAAGAAGTTTTTCTTCCTGCCAGGAAGCTTCACGAACTGGTTAATTTAGGTGAAAAGGAGGCATTTACTGTGGGATTCCGCTTTGCCGCCGGGTTTATCGGAGGTTGCTGCCGATTGTGTGACGAATGTGTGGCGATTCATGGCGGTATACAATGTCGGGTTCCTTTCAAGGCCCGGCCCTCCATGGAAGCGATGGGAATCGATGTGATTGCGACAACTGAAAAGGCAGGTTTACCGGTCTCCTTTCCCATCAGCGACAGGGTTACATGGACAGGACTAATTTTACTATGAGACTGCCCCCTCATTGATTATCACTTAGTTTACAAGGCTATAGAAGAAATTTCATGGTTGCAGGAGGGGGTGCACTATGAAATGAATGACGGAGGCCGATTATGGCCGCGTTAAAAAATCTCGCAATGTGATGAGGATCGCCTTTATGAAAATAAAATTTATGGGAGCTGCAAGGACAGTAACAGGCTCCTGCTACATTCTTGAAACGAATGGCCATCGGTTCGCTGTTGACTGCGGGATGCACCAGGGGAATGCGGAAATTGAGAAAAGAAACTGGGATGTTGATATTTATGAACCCGGCAGAATTGATTTTTTCCTTATTACCCATGCCCATATAGACCATTCCGGGCTGCTGCCCCGGATGGTTCAGAAGGGATTCAACGGGCAGATTTACACCACCGTGCCGACCAGGGATTTACTGGAGATACTGCTTCTCGACAGCGCCCATATTCAGGAGATGGAAGCGCAGTGGAAGACCAAAAAACATCTCCGTTCCGGAGAAAAAAACATTAAACCTCTGTACACGCAAAAAGATGCCGAAGCCACATTCCCGATGTTCAAGGTTATTTCGTATGATGAAACTTTTGAACCTGCACCAGGTGTAAAAGTTAAGTTCAAAGATGCGGGCCACATCCTCGGCGCATCCCTGATCGAACTCTTGATTGAAGAAAATGGGGTTACTGTAAAACTGGTCTTTTCCGGAGATATCGGACGCCCTGCCCAACTGATGATGGAAGATCCGAGTATCGTCGATGCCGCCGATTTCCTTTTTTTAGAATCAACATATGGCAACCGGGATCATAAAAATGAAGATGACAGCCTGAATGAGCTGGCAGAGGCCATAGCATACAGTTACGGCAATAAAGAGAAGGTGATTATTCCTGCCTTTGCCGTGGAAAGAACACAGGAGATGATGTATTGTCTCTATCTTCTGTCCAAGGATGGAAGGCTGCCTCCGGATATGCCGGTTTATCTGGACAGTCCGCTGGCCATCAAAGCTACGGAAATTTTTCGCCACCACACGAAATACCTCGATGAGGAGACCAGAGAGCTGATAAAGAGGGGGGAGGACCCTCTCTATCTGCCGCAATTACATTTTACCCCGACTACTGAAGAGTCCATTGCCATCAACAACGTGCCAGGACCGGCTATTGTCATTTCAGCCAGCGGTATGGCCGATGCAGGAAGGATAAAACATCACTTGAGGCACAATATATGGCGGGAAGGCGCCAGTGTTGTGTTTGTCGGTTTTCAGGCTCAGGGGACGACGGGTCGTAAAATCGTTGATGGCGCGAAGAAAATTCGCCTTTTCAATGAAGAAATTGCGGTGAAAGCCAGGGTGTTTACAATAAATGGATTTTCCGCCCATGCCGGTCAAAGCCAGATTCTGGAGTGGTTGAGTCATTTTCAGACACGTGAGATGCAGGTCTTCCTCATACATGGGGAATATTCAGCACAGCAGGTGCTTGCGGGTCTGATTAAGGAACGATTCGGCTTCAAGGTGCTGATACCTGGATATCTTGAAGAGACCACCCTGGAGCCGGGACGGGTGCTCAAGCGAGAAGAGTATCCCGAAAGGGCTGCCCCCCGTATTGATTGGAGCTATATTCTTGAAGATATTAACGCCAGATATGCCCGGCTTAAGGAACGGAGAGCTTACCTGGAATCAAAACCGTGGGTCGAACAAACGGAAATCAGAGACCGGCTTCTCGAACTGGATCGCGTTTTGATGGAAATAAATTCTGAAATCTGACGGCTCTGTAAAGACCTTGATGTTTTTCTAATCGACGAGTTTGTATTGGAATCTGGCAACAATGTTCAATTGTGAAAGCATGAAATCCCGCGGAAAGGGATCATAAGGAGCAGCCGATCTGACAACATCAAGAGCCCCCAGGTCGAGGTAGTTGGATCCTGATGATTCTACTATTCCGCTGGCCAAAAGGTCTCCCCTTTCACTTATTGAAAATTTAACCACGGCGATTCCTTCTTCCTCCTGTTCGAAGGCTGCTTGGGGATATACCCATATACTTTCGATTTTTCTCTTTATTTTTTTAAGGTAAGGTGTGTAGCGAGGATCAATGCTTCCAAGATCGACGGTGTCTTCCAGTTTGATTTTGTGATTATTCACATTTTCGTCACCCTGATGGAAGGGCTTATTTTCCATTTTTTCCTCTAGGTTTTTTTCTGTGTATGCCGTCGGTTCTTTCAGGCTAACGGTTAAAACGTCCTCCTTAAGGGGTTTCCCTTGCCATTCGGCAAGGCTTGTCAGATAGAGCATCAATACATGACTGGTGAGAGAAATCAGTATGGATATGATCACTATTTTTTTTGACGTCATGCGGGAACTCACTTTCGTTGCCGGATAATACGTCAATGAGGATATAAAAATCAACATTTTGTGATAGAATGTAACCTGAGTCTCATAGACTCCCATCATCGTTGGTGATTTATGGATTATAATGACGAAAACTTTATCGATATCGCCCTCGAAGAAGCTTCCCTGGCTTTCGCGAAAGGTGAAGTTCCTATCGGTGCGGTGATCACTCTTGGTGGCAAGATCCTGGGAAAATCGCATAACTGTTCTATTTTAATGAATGATCCTTCTGCCCATGCCGAGATTCTTGCGATTCGCGAGGCAGCGGGGAAGATGGGTAATTATCGCCTTGTTGGTACTACTCTGTATGTAACACTTGAACCGTGTGTTATGTGTGCAGGGGCAATCATACAGGCACGGATACAAAGAGTCGTATATGGTGCCGACGACCCCAAAGGTGGAGGGGTTGTTTCATTATACAGACTCCTTCAGGATAAGAGATTGAATCATTCTGTGGAATTGAGAGGCGGTGTGAAGAAAGATGCGTGTGCCGAAATTTTGAGTAGATTTTTTCGTGAAAAGAGGATAGCATAAAAAATTAATCCATAGTCATAATAAATTCTGCGGAGAGATACCGAAGTGGTCATAACGGGATCGACTCGAAATCGATTTGGGGGCCAAAAGCTCTCACGGGGGTTCGAATCCCCCTCTCTCCGCCAATGACAGGGGACAGGGATTAGGGAACAGGGAATAGGGGTGGGTCATAAAGAATTTTTTCTGATCCCTATCCCCTGACCCCTAAATCGGAGAGATGCCCGAGAGGCTGAAGGGGCACGACTGGAAATCGTGTGTATACTCAAAAAGGTGTACCGGGGGTTCGAATCCCCCTCTCTCCGCCAAGAACAGGAATCAGTGGACAGGGATCAGGGATCAGCGGATTTTTTTCTGACCCCTACACCCTGATCCCTAAAATACTGATAGCCGGGTCCCGTGCAACGAAGGATTGTGAACCCCGCCAGATCCGGAAGGAAGCAACGGCAGCAATTACCGACGTGTGCTGCGGGTAAGCCTGGCTATCTTTTAAATTCAATGGGACTCCGCCTTTTTCAGGGTAAGACCGGAGAAAAAGGCCGTAGTCGAATTGACCCTGCGCATGTCGAAGGGTCGTCGGTGTAATCATAAGTTCTCGCTTGAGAGGAGCAGGAGTGGAATATCTCGTTCTGGCCAGAAAATGTAGACCTCAAACCTTTGAAGAGGTGGTAGGACAAGAGCATGTCGTAAAGACCTTGAGGAATGCCATACGCCAGAGTCGTGTCGCCCATGCATTTATCTTCAGCGGGCCCCGCGGGGTGGGGAAAACAACAGTAGCCCGGATATTGGCCAAAGCCCTGAATTGTGAAAAGGGACCGGCACAAACACCGTGTAATGTATGCACCAATTGCCGGGAGATCGCAGAAGGCATATCCATGGATGTCCGTGAAATCGACGGCGCATCAAACAGGGGTATCGATGAGATAAGAGAACTAAGGGATAATATTAAATATTCTCCCGTTTCATCTCGCTACAAGCTCTATATCATTGATGAAGTACACATGCTGACGAGGGAAGCCTTCAATGCCCTTTTGAAGACCCTGGAGGAACCGCCCTCGCATGTAATTTTTGTTTTTGCCACGACAGAAATCCAAAAAATACCGGCGACCATACTTTCCCGTTGTCAGTGCTTTGATTTCAGAAGAATATCTCTTAAGCAAATTAAGAATAGCTTGAGGCAGATTGCCGAGACGGAAGGTGTTCATATCAATGAGAATGGCCTTACCTGGATTGCTGAAGCGGGAGATGGGAGTCTGAGAGATGCCCAGAGCATCTTTGACCAGGTAATATCCTATGCAGGCTTTGAGATCAAGGATCATGATATAGAAGCTCTCTTAGGACTGACGGACAGACGTTTTCTCTTCAGGCTATCTGAGACAGTGTTTGAAAGAAACGCTGGCCTTTGCTTAAAAATCGTCGAAGAAGGTTATTACGCCGGCCTTGACATGAAATACTTCTATCAGATGCTCATCGGTCATTTCAGGAACTTACTCCTTACAAAAATTGTTGGAAAGGATCATGAAATGATCGATCTAGGGGATGATGAAGTGGCCAGTCTTACTATGCAGTCGAAAGACGTTTCGCGCGAGACGCTCCAACGTCTACTAGATATTTTAATGGCAGAGGAAGAAAATGTGAGAAAAAGCCAGGCTCCACGAATAAACCTCGAGACTACCCTCGTCAGAATGGCCTATCTCGAACCGATGATACCCATTGACACCATTCTTTCCAGGATGGAGGGGCTTGAGAAAAGACTGACATCCGGGGGAACTCTCCCGTTTAAAACCTCTCCCTACGAAGTAAAGGAGGAGACAAAATCCATTCCTTCTCAGCAACTCTTCGGCGTCACACAGGCGGGAATGGTCGACGAGGTCCATTGCGGATATGATACCGGTGAAGGTAAAAGCCTTGGAGATATTTGGAAAGATTATAAGGAATATGTGAAAAAGCAGAGTTATCCGCTCTGGTCTAAAATAGAGGCCGGAAAACTTCTTGAATATGAAAACGACTGCCTGAAGATCGGCTTCTACAAAGACTATATTTTTTTAGATGACATAAAGGAGAAGTCTCAAAAGGATCGCCTTACCGAGATATCAACGGCATACTTTGGTAAGGATGTTACGATAAGAATCGAATCTCTTGAAAAAGAGCCGGAAGAAAGACATAATCAAATACAAAATAGCGCCGCGAACAATAATAACAAGATCAATGATATCAAGCGAGATGCCCTCAAACATCCCCTTTTGCAAAAGGTATTGGATGTCTTTGATGGCGCTGTGGTTCATGAGGTTATTACTAAAGTGAATCATGAATAACAACTTTTCGAAAGGTATAGGAGGTAAGTTCATTGACACATAATATTGGAAACATCATGAAACAGGCGAAAAAGATCCAGGAAAAAATGGCCAGTATGCAGGCGGAGCTGGAATCAAAGACCATTGAAGCGACAGCCGGGGGAGGTATGGTAACCGTCGTGGTGAATGGAAAGTTTGAGATACTGTCTCTGAAAATTGATAAAGAGGTCGTCAATCCGGAAGATCTCGATATGCTGCAGGATCTCATCATAGCGGCAGTGAATGAAGGCGTTCGTAAGGCGCAGGAAATGGCTTCAGCAGAGATGTCGAAGATTACCGGTGGTTTTAATATCCCCGGTCTGATGTAGAGAAGGTTCACCAATGACAGGTTACGCCCTTCCAATAAAACGTCTGATTGCGGAACTCGGAAGATTGCCCGGCATCGGGGAAAAGACAGCCACGAGGTTGGCAACATTTATCCTTCGTGCGTCTGAGGAAAATGCGCGAAGACTTGCCGAATGTATAGTAGAAGTCAAACTAAAGATTCGCCTTTGCTCTTTGTGTTTTAATCTGGCTGAGGGACATCTCTGTGAAATATGTATGGATCCCTCACGAGACAAGAGCCTGATATGTGTTGTCGAGGAACCTGATGCTCTCGTTGCAATAGAGGAAAGCGACAGCTTCAGGGGAACCTATCATGTGCTCCACGGAGCCCTGTCGCCCCTTGACGGGATAGGACCGGATCACCTGAAAATACAGGAACTTTTAAAAAGAATCGAGGCAAACAGGGTAGAAGAAATCATTGTGGCCACAAACCCAAGTGTTCAGGGTGAAGCAACGGCCCTCCTCATTAACAAATTTGTCAAGAATCTGGGTGTAAAGGTAACCCGGATCGCCCTCGGAGTGCCTGTCGGTAGTGATCTAAAATACATGGACAAAATGACTCTATCGAAATCCATGGAATACCGCCGCGGAATTTAAAAATTATCAATATAAAAAAAATTTTAAAAAAATACTTGACACAAAAAAGATTTTGTAATAGGTAGCCGCACGTTGTTTTGTTAATCGTCTTTAACTGTTCTACACAATCCATTCTGGGAGTTTTCCAATGATAGAAGTGAGATGGCATGGAAGAGGTGGTCAGGGAGCGGTAACGTCAGTTGAGTTACTCGCATTGACCGCCATCGGAGAGGGTAAGTATGCTCAAGGTTTTCCGAGTTTCGGACCTGAGAGAAGAGGGGCACCGGTTGCAGCATTTAATCGGATCGATGATCACCACATAAATATCAGATCTCAGATTTACAATCCGGATGTAGTTGTTGTCCTTGATGAGAGTCTCATCGGCATGGTTAATGTTGCCGACGGGCTGAAACCAGAAGGCGTACTCATTGTTAACACATCAAAAACAGCAAAGGAAATTGCGGAAATCACAAAATTCAAGGGTAAGATCGCTACAGTCGATGGGTCATCCATTGCGTGGAAGGAGCTTGGCGTTCCGATTACGAATACGACCATGCTTGGGGCGCTGATCAAGTGTACGAATGCTGTTGCACTTGATTCAGTGAAAGGTCCGGTGGATCACAGGTTCGGCAGAATCGCCAACAAGAACCTGGCGGCCATGAAACGGGCATACGACGAAGTCAAAATAAACTAAGATGTGAACGAGTGTTGAGGTATCATATGACAGAGAAAAAGTGGCCAGAAACCTGGCAAGATACAAATCCGGGGCTCATGATATTCAAACCTGCAAGCTCACGGTCATATTTGACCGGAGGCTGGAGGGCACAGAAGCCTATCTGGGATAATACGAAATGCATCAAGTGCGGCGTCTGCTATCTGTTCTGTCCCGAAGCGTGCATCACGGAAGACGCGGAAGGGTTCTTTATGGCAGATCTTAATTACTGCAAGGGCTGTGGCATTTGCTACCACGAATGCTGGCCGCGCGCCATAAAGATGGTAGAGGACTGAGGAGGGATACGTTATGTCAAAACGAATTGGAATGGAAATTGCTATGGCCGCGGCAGAAGCGGTCGCGTTATGCAGACCCGACGTGATTGCGGCTTATCCCATCACGCCTAACACACATATACCTGAACATCTGGCAGAAATTGTTGCCGACGGGCATCTTGACTGCGAATATATCGCTGTGGAATCAGAGCATTCGGCGCTGAGCGCCTGTACGGGAGCGTCGGCAGCGGGCGCCCGCGTCTTTACGGCGACAAGTTCACAGGGACTGCTGTATATGTATGAAATCGTTCCGGTCGTGCCGTCCATGAGGCTTCCTGTTATCATGTGCCTTGGCAACAGGGCGATATCGGGTCCTATCAACATCTGGAACGATCACAGCGATTACATGTGCGTGAGGGATCTGGGTTGGATTTCAATGTTCGCGTCAAACGGCCAGGAAACCATCGATATGTGCATCCAGGCCTTCAAGATCGGTGAGCATGCGGATGTTATGTTGCCGGTGCTTGTAAATCTGGACGGTTTCCAGCTTACCCATGTGGTGGAGGCGATGATGATGCCGGATCAGGAGGAAGTAGACAAGTTCCTCCCGCCGCGGAAACCCTTCGCAGCCCTGCATCCGGACAATATTGTTTCCATGGGAACTCTGGGGCTCCCGGATATCTATAACGAGGCGAAAAAGGCCAATGATGAGGCGCTCATCAATTCGAAGAAGGTTATCCTTGAAATATGGAAAGAGTGGGAGAAGATGTTCGGCCGGAAGTATGAACCCATCATGTCTTATAAGGCGAATGATGCCGATGTACTTATGCTTACCATGGGGTCCATGGGTGAAACAGCGCAGGTTGCCATTGATGAGTTGCGCAAAGAAGGGTTCAAGGCCGGACTGATAGACCTGAAGCTTTACAGACCATTTCCTGCGGATGAATTGAAAAAAGCAGTGAAAGGG
>JAPLJS010000016.1 GCA_026388545.1 Deltaproteobacteria bacterium | reverse complement strand
CCCGAAAAGGAAGGATGAGTCCAGCAAAAAATGCACGAATCGTAAAAAAAAGTTTTAGGGGCTGGTTATAGGGCATCGAACCGTCTCAGCGGCTTCATTACACTATAGGAGATAGCAATATCCATGCCGATCAGTATTGGGGTGAGGGGGGATTTCTTTAAGGTGCTGAGAATAGAGGGAATGACCAAGATATTCGGTGGCATTACGGCTTTGCAGGATGTCTCCTTTTCCGTTGCATCAGGCGAGATTACGGGTATCATTGGTCCAAACGGAGCCGGCAAAACAACCCTGTTTAACATCGTAACGGGTATCTATAGCCCTACATCCGGTCAGGTATTTTATGAAGGGAAAGATATAACCGGGTTTCCACCGGAGAAGCTCGCAAGACTCAGTATGGTACGCACATTTCAGGGCATTGAATTGTTCGGCCAAATGACCGTTCTCGAAAACGTCATGGTCGGCCGCCATACAAAATCTCGAAGCGGCATCATTGCCTCAGCTTTTAAATTACCCGGACATTTAAGAGAAGAACGCCTTATAAAAGAAAAAGCAGCTTCCTGGCTTGAATTTACCGGTATCGCGGATCTGGCGCATACCACAGCAGCAAATTTACCCTTTGGAAAAGGAAGGCTCCTCGAAATTGCTCGTGCGATGGCGCTTGAACCGCACATCATCCTCATGGACGAACCGGCGGCAGGGCTTAACAGCAGGGAGACTTCCGACCTTGCCATAATGATAAAAAAAATAAATGATTCAGGGGTGACGGTAGCTCTGGTGGAACATGATATGGAACTGGTTATGGAAATCTGCAATCGCATCGTTGTTCTCAATCTCGGGCATAAACTTGCGGAAGGGACGCCGCGAGAGATTCAGGAAAATGAAAAAGTAATCACGGCCTATCTCGGAGAGGATTAATAAAGTCCCTCTTTCGTAAAGGGGGATTGAGGGTGGTTTTATTAGATAAGAGGGGATATCCAGAGGTTATTTTCATAGCAATGTTGAAACTTAAAAACATCAACACATATTATGGTAAATTGCAGGCACTGAAGAATGTCTCCCTGCATGTCAGCGCCGGAGAGATCGTTGCCCTGATCGGCGCCAACGGCGCCGGCAAGACGACAATCCTGAATACGATTTCTGCCGTTACACCCCCTTTGAACGGCGAAATACATTTTGATGGCGCCTTGATAAACAACCTTTCTCCGGATAGCATAGTCAGGCTCGGTATCTCTCAGGTTCCCGAAGGGAGGCAGGTTTTCAAACCCCTTACCGTTGATGACAATATTGAACTTGGCGCGTATCTCCGCTTTCGTGCTGGAGAAAAAAGAAAAGAAATAATGAAAGACAAGGACACAGTCTATGTGCTTTTCCCTCAGCTTCTGGAAAGGCGGAAACAGGTTGCGGGAACTCTATCGGGAGGTGAGCAACAGATGCTGGCCATAGGCCGGGCTCTCATGGCAAAACCAAAGCTGCTCCTCCTTGACGAACCGGCTATGGGACTTGCTCCGTTATTGGTCCAGGAGATCTTTCGGGTAATCCAGGAACTCCGCAAGCAGCAGGGAACGTCAGTGCTTCTCGTAGAACAGAATGCGCGAGTGGCGCTGAAGGCTGCTGATCGTGGATATGTCCTTGAAACGGGCAAGGTAATTCTCGAGGAGACGGCATCGGAACTTCTCGCGAATAAGGATGTTCAGCGGGCGTATCTCGGCAGGGACAAGAAGGAAATCTGGGAACGTTAAAAAATACGTGAGGTGGTTATGAAGATCTGGGAAGCCAAATATGAATGTATGCCGCGTGAAGAGCTGGAACAGCTTCAGCTTGAAAGACTGCAGGCAACGCTCAACAGGGTGTATAAAAATGTGACCTTCTACCGCAAGATATTTAATGAATCAAAGATAGTTCCCGAGGATATGCAAGCTCTTTCCGACTTGGCAAAAATTCCTTTTACCACCAAGGAGGATATGAGGATGAATTATCCCTACGGCATGTTTGCAGTTCCCCTTCGCGAGGTTGTCCGGGTACATTCATCATCAGGCACAACGGAAAAACCTGTCGTGGTCGGCTACACGAGAAATGATATCAAAGTATGGACGAATCTGGTAGCCCGCGTTATGACGGCAGCCGGGGTCACCCGCGATGATATGGTTCAGGTTACCTTTAGTTACGGTCTCTATACGGGAGCCTTCGGGTTTCATTATGGGGCGGAGGCCATCGGAGCAAGTGTCATCCCAACGGGCACAGGCAATACGGAAAAGCAGATAATGATCATGCAGGACTACAAAACATCGGCGCTTGTTTCCACACCGACGTACGCAATAATCCTGGCAGAAAGAATGGAGCGGATTGGTGTTAACCCCAAGGGGCTGGCATTGAGGGTAGGGCTTTTTGGAGGGGAGCCGTTGTCGGAGGCCATGCGCGGGGAGATTGAATCGAAGCTCGGCATTACCGCCACCGATAATTACGGCCTGTCTGAGATTATCGGCCCGGGCGTAGCAGGCGAATGTGAATATAAATGCGGCATGCATATCTTTGAAGACGCCTTTATACCGGAAATCATCGACCCTCTCACGGGGAAACAGTTGCCGGCCGGCAGTGTGGGAGAGCTTGTTTTGACCACCCTCACGAAAGAGGCATTTCCCATGATCCGTTATCGCACCGGAGACATTACCTCTCTTGAGTATGCCCCGTGCATGTGCGGGAGAACTGTTGCCAGGATGAATAAGACTTTAGGACGATCCGATGATATGCTCATCATCAAGGGGGTGAACGTATTCCCTTCACAGATAAGGACGGTACTGGTTGCCATAGTGGGAGCGGAACCGCATTATCAGATCGTCGTAGATCGTAAGGGGGCTCAGGATTTCCTGGAGGTACATATTGAGGCCACGGAAGGTATCTTCTTCGACGAAATGAAGGTGCAAAAAGCCTTTTTGGAGATGGTTGAAAAAAAGATAAGGTCGGTAATAGGAGTAAGCGCAGCGGTGAAACTGGTTGGACCGAACACGATTTACCGTCATGAAGGGAAGACGGGAAGGGTTATGGATAACCGTAAGACTTAATCGAGGGGTCTTTGAAAAATTTCCCATCTGATCGACGCCCCTCCCTCAAGTCATCAGCCTCAATATTCCATGAGTAATGGAGAGATTACGGAAATGTGTAATAACGTCCAGTAGAAGTACAAATCCATCACACAAATACAAAAGCAATGGCCAAAATTATGATAGATTACAAATAAACACTCCAAGTTGGCGAGCGCTAAAATCCTTAAGATGATCATTCTTCACTCCCCCTGTGCCAATATAAGTGAGACGCTCTCCACTTTGTAATTTAGACTCTATAGGGAGGGTTATCTCTGTGTCAAGTAGAAATGATCCACAAGATTATCATTACCACTTAGTAATCATGGATGTTTCATCTGGATGGCATTTTGTATGTTACAGGAAGATATATACTCGAAGACATCCCCTACACCTGTTGAATCTGGAATATTCTCATGGAGAAATGATTCTCGGTGGAAAGAAAGAACAAGCACGACATCATCAGGTAATAACTGTCGAGTTATAAGTATCCTGATTGGAGCCTGTCGCAAAACTATTTCTCTTGCTCCATCACCCTATGCACTTTCCGATGGAGCCTTCTTTGCATTTTTTCCCGTTAGTCCAAATTGCACCGGTAAGTCTTGCGCTGGTACGTTTTGTTCCGGAAAAGTTTGCGCTGTGAAGGTCTTCGTTGCGAGCGGCCTGAACGATTGCAACCAGCCACTCAGTCTTCCCCGGGTACGGGACGATCTTTTTACTCAAATTCGATGCGGAGTACAATGTGAGAATCCACGAGGGCCTTTCATGGCAGGTTTCCGATGACAAAGGGCCGGTGGAGTTCACAGGGGATTCCCATCATCAGCCAGGCATTGCGGGTGTCCAGTTCCTCGTTGATGCGCGCTTTGATCGTTTTAACGGTTCCGTCGTCACAGCATACTTCCATCAAATAGGGCAGTTCTTCAATCACATCGGGCAGGGTACCGCCTATTTCATTGCGATAAAAGTCACAGGCTTCTTCTGCAATATCGGCGGCAATGACCATTTTATGAATTCTGTATGCCTGCATATCTGTTCCGTTGTCCTCAGGAGGCCCTGCTGCATTGCCTGGATCAGGATATTCTTTGCCTGAGCCAGCGGCCGTTTTGTGGATATCCTGACGCGCAGTACCATGAACTATTACAGCCCGATCTGCCACTTTTTCGTCTTCCAGCGCTGGTGGATCCAGAACCACTGATCCGGATACTCCCGGACGACATCTTCCACAACCTTGGTGAAACGCTGTGTATTTTCAAGGAGATCCTTCTCATAGTCCCCGGTTTGGGAAATCTCCACCAGGGGCTTCAGGATGAACTTGTACTTTCCCGATTTCTGCCGCGCCATAAACATTGGGAGGACCGGCGCCCCGGACCGCAGGGCCAGGACGGCAAGTCCTACACCTGTACATGCGGGGCGGCCAAAGAAATCGACAAAGACCCCCTCTCGGGCGGCTACGTTCTGATCGCTGAGGATCGCAATTGCGTGGTTCTCCTTGAGCAGTTCCATGATTCGTTTGCCGGAGCCACCTTTCGGGATCATTTCATTGCCGTTTATCGTCCGCACATGTTCGATCATGTTATCGAGGACGGGGCTGTCGAGTGGACGATAGACAATATACGAGGGCTTGGGGAACTTGAGTAACAGGGGGACGGTTACAGGCATCAACTCCCAGTTGCCGAAATGGGCAATAATAGTGAGAAGTCCCTTGCCCTGGGCAATCCCCGCTTCAAAATGCTCCAGACCTTCCAGTTCGACCCATTCATGGAGGTTCTCCCGGGTGATGGACGGCAGACTGAAGAACTCCGCCGCCGTAATGGCCAGATTCCGGTAGACTCCCTTGGCGATCCTGTTCAGTTCCTCCATGTCTTTTTCCGGAAAAGCGCAACGAAGGTTATGCAATGCGATGAGGCGATGCTTCGCCACTGCATGATAGAAGAGCATCAGGAGGGACTTGAAGAAAAGTTTACGGATAGGCAGTGGAACGCACTGGCAACAAAACAGGATGATACTCGTTGCTCTTGTCTTTTCTACAGGCATGAGATCCTCAGTGCTACAGCAGGACAGTGGAAAGCGATCGTTTCAGTTCCTTGTTTCTTTCATTTTGAGTCGAGTAGAGCGGTTTCTGCAGATTCCGGAGAGTGAGGATTGTTTTTCTCTTATCGCCTGGTTCCCGGCGGTGCCACAGTATGTCACCATTTATCCGCCATCCATACACCATCACAGAACCGAATGCTCATATTTCTTATCATTCATACCATAATTATTGAGGAAAGAACATCCATGATAATGGATTGAAATCATGCATCTTCGTCAAAGTTGGCTGGTTGTGTAGCACAGGAAGGAGTATCTTATCAGACAATGTCCGTAAATTCATGTTTTGTTGAGGAAAGTTAATGTATTACAGTCATGGTCTTTTCTGTCGGAATGTGGAATCTAAAACTATTTTTTCATCATATGCCACTGAGGGCATTTTTAATTCTTAGCGTACATAAAAAATAATGCTTGATTAAAATAAATTCTTCAATTAGTTAGAAAAATTATGCAAAATATTGTAGCGTACTGCATATATATATAAATTGTAAAAGAAATGGAGAATGACACGTGGTAGAAATTGATTTTGGAAAAGGCGACGGACTTGTGCCGGTGATCGTTCAGGATGATGAGACAGGAGATGTCCTGATGCTTGCCTACATGAGTCGCGAGGCATGGTTGAAAACATTGGAGACGGGAAAGGCCACTTACTGGAGCAGGTCGAGAAATGAGCTGTGGGTTAAGGGTGAAACATCCGGCCATGTCCAACTTGTTAAGGAAATTCTTGTTGATTGTGATTCTGATACGCTTTTGTTGAAAGTCCATCAGATAGGTGGCGCCGCATGCCATACCGGGTATAAGTCATGTTTTTATAGAAGGGTCATAAACGAAAAGACCGAAATCATAGGAAAACCCGTATTTAAGCCGGAGGATGTTTATAAATGAAGAAATTAAAGCTGGGAATACCGAAGGGAAGCCTGGAAGCCAAAACGGTTGATCTTTTCAAAATGGCCGGTTGGCGTATTTCATACGATGAGAGGAGTTATTTCCCGGATATCGATGATGAAGAGATCTCCTGTACACTTGTGAGAGCTCAGGAGATGGCGAGATATGTTGAGGATGGGACGCTGGATCTGGGCCTTACGGGGAAGGACTGGATTATTGAGAATGACTCAAATGTTGTTGAAGTACAGGATCTGATTTATTCGAAGGCGTCGGTAAGGCAGGCTCGGTGGGTATTGGTGGTCAGAGATGATTCTCCCATCCTGGCCCTCGAGGACATGGAGGGGAAGAAAATTTCGACGGAACTGGTCAAGTTCACGGAAAGGTATTTCAGGGAGAGGAATATCACTGTTCATGTCGAATTTTCCTGGGGCGCAACGGAGGCCAAGGTTGTCGAAGGTCTTGTGGATGCTATTGTTGAGGTGACCGAGACGGGAAGGACACTTAAGGCCAATAAGTTAAGGATCGTTCATGAACTGATGAAGACGAATACAAAGCTCATTGCTAATCCCGATGCATGGGAGGACCCTTGGAAGAGGAAGAAGATAGAGCAGATCAGGACGTTACTTAATGGTTCATTACTGGCGATGGGTAAGGTGGGTTTGAAGTTGAATGTTTCAAAGGAGAATCTTGGGCGGGTTGTCCTTCTGCTTCCATCGCTGAAGGCGCCCACGATATCCGGCTTGTACTCGAATGATTGGTATGCCGTAGAGACAATAGTTAGCGCGAACATTGTACGCGATTTAATCCCCTTACTTCAAGAGGCCGGGGCCGAAGGTATTATTGAATATCCCTTGAATAAAGTTATCTGAAAGGCATGACGATTATGGCACGGGAGGCAAAGATACACAGGAAAACAACGGAAACAGATGTTTCAATAGCAATTAATCTCGATGGCGCCGGGGATGGGAAAATATCCACCACAATAACCTTTATCGATCATATGCTCAACCTCTTTGCCCGGCATGGTCTTATTGATCTGGTTATAAACAGCAAAGGTGATACACATATTGATGATCATCATTTGGTTGAGGATATGGGAATATGTCTTGGAGACGCCGTTAAGAAAGCTATTGGTGATAAAAAGGGGATCGCCCGTTACGGATCGGCCATCGTTCCTATGGATGAAAGTTTGTGCAGTGTGGTAATAGATATCTCCGGAAGACCTTATCTGATTTACAACGTGGAATTTAAGAGCAAAAAAACAGGTAAATTTGATTACGCCCTGATAAAGGAATTTTTTAAATCTTTTTCAGACCATAGCGGAATGACCTTGCATATTAATCTCATTTATGGTAAGAACAGCCACCATATAGCAGAGGCGATTTTCAAGGCCTTTGCACTTGCCTTGAGAAAAGCAGTGACCATTCACGGCCGCATAGAAGGCATCTTATCCACTAAGGGAAGTCTGTGATCCGTAGTCTCCAAAAAGGAGGTGGCACTATCCAGAGAGCATCTTACGGCGCTTTAAATCGGTTAAGCCATCTCTTTCTTATATTTTTCATTCTTATTTTTGTTACCGGCTGCCATTACGCCAGTGGTGTATCTACTACTCTTAAAGATGACGGCAAGGTTGTCTTTAAGCGTATTGCCGTAGCTCCCTTCCAGCGAATCAGCCCGGAAGAGGCGCCCTTCAAGACAGTGCGCTGTCCTCTGTGCGGCCAGCTCATCAGTACCGAAAAATTTCCACAGGGTGCAGAAAAAGTTGTTGAAGATATCTTTTTTGAACATCTCACTGATCGGAAAGTATTTGATCTTATCCCGCCGGACAGAGTCGGAGGTATTTACGAGAGAGTCGCCGCGGGTTTTCTCAAAGCAGACCCTATTGAAATATTAAAAAAAGTTGGCAATGAACTGGAAGCGGATGGAATTGTCTTCAGTTATGTGTATCGCTACAGGGAAAGAAAGGGATATCCCTATGGTGCTGATAAAACTGCCTCTGTTGCCTTTGAAATACATCTAATCAGGGTCAGTGATGGAGCCGTTGTCTGGAGGGGTGTTTTCGACAAGACCCAAACCTCATTGATGGAAAATATTCTTCAGATTTCTTCTTTTTATAAAGAGGGGGGGAGGTTTGTCACTGCGAAGGAGTTGACGGCAGAGGGTATTGATGAAATTCTGATAAAATTCCCCGGTTTGAAAAAAGAGTAATATGAGGCGGTATTCAAACAGAGGATGCTCGTGAGATTTTATGAGTGTCTTGGGAATATAGTGCTTTTCTTGTCTGGAGTTGAATATTGATTATTATACCGGCAATCGATTTGAAAGATGGCCAGTGTGTACGTCTTGCGCAGGGGGACTTCAATCGTGTTACCGTATATTCTGATGATCCTGTTGAGATAGCAAAAACATGGCAGGCAAATGGAGCAGAGCGCATCCATGTGGTTGATCTCGATGGGTCACTTGCCGGTTCACCGCGGAACAAGGAAGTGATCCGGAGTATCATCGAAGAAGTCAAAGTGCCAATCCAGGTGGGCGGCGGTATAAGAGAGATTAAAACCATCGAAGCATACATAAGAATGGGCGTACACGGGATTATCCTGGGAACTATAGCACTGAGAGACAGTGGATTTGTCAGGGAAGTTTGCAATGCTTACAAAGGCAAGATTATCCTTGGTATTGATGCAAATGGTGGTAAGGTAGCAGTCCAGGGGTGGACTGAACAAACTTCTGAGTCTGCTATTGATGTTGCCAGACGTTATGAAGGATATGGGTTGGCAGCTATTGTGTATACGGATATCAAAAGAGACGGTATGGAAACTGGTGTCAATACGGAAGCCACCAGGACCATTGCAGAAGCTGTGGATATACCGGTAATTGCTTCAGGAGGTGTATCAGGGATTCATGATATAGAAAAACTCCTTGAAATAGAGAAGTATGGAGTAACCGGTGTTATCATCGGTAAAGCCCTATATTCAGGCGCCATATCCCTGAAGGAAGCTATAAGCCTTTCAAATCGTTGAGTTCTGAGGGAACTCATTCTTAAAAGCCCCGCCGTTCAGGTGGTGAGATTTACTTTAAAAAAGGAGGGTCTGTGTAATGGAAGACTGCCTCTTCTGCAAAATTGTAAATGGCACAATCCCGAGCAGCAAAGTTTATGAAGATGGTGAGGTAGTGGCCTTCGATGATATTCATCCTATGGCTCCTGTCCATGTTATTGTTATTCCCAAAAAGCATATCCCGACTCTCCTGGATGTGACGGCTGAAAATATGAACGCTGTGAACGCTATGGTTGCTGCTGCGCGGGAGGTAGCACGGATCAAAGGTATTGACAAAAGAGGATTTCGCACTGTGATAAACTGTAACGAAGAAGGAGGACAGGTCATCTTTCACCTGCATATGCATGTTTTAGGGGGAAAGAAGCTGAAGGACGGGCTGGCCTGATTTCTTGTTGTTCCATTGACAAATCATTAAAGAGGTATACTTTAATAAAGTTAGTAAATAATACAGGTGATATGATGGACTTCGACAAAAAAATTGAAGCTGAAATGATCTCGGCAGCCAGGGCAAAGGATAAGATAAGATTGTCTGCGATACGAATGATGAAGACAGGCATTCATAACAGGGAAATAGACCTGAAGAGGAAAATGAATGAATTAGAGTTTCTGCAGCTGTTGTCGTCTATGGTGAAACAAAGAAAAGATTCGATCGACCAATTCAAAAAGGGTGGAAGAGAGGATCTGGTTGATAAGGAAGAGGCGGAGCTTAAGGTTATTCAGGAATTTATGCCTGAGCAGATGTCGGAGGAAGATATAGATCACGAAATCGAAATGGTCATCAATGAAGTCGGCGCTGTCGGTATCAAAGATATGGGAAAGGTTATGAAGGTTCTCATGCCGAAGTTAACCGGCAAGGCGGATGGTAAAATAGTTAGTGAGAAAATTAAAGAAAGATTGTCATCCTGAAATGACATCATGACAGGAGTATTGAAAGATCTGTTAGCCCTGGTGAACTAAAGGGGACGACGTAGTGAAAGGACACATTTCTCCGGAGAAGATAGAGGAGGTAAAGAGAAGGGCAGATATCGTCGACCTGGTGTCAGAATATGTTACCCTTAAAAAGGGCGGGAGGAACTTTCTCGGTCTCTGTCCCTTTCACAAGGAAAAAACACCTTCTTTTACGGTGAACCGTGACAAACAGATATTCTACTGCTTCGGATGCGCGGAGGGAGGCAATGTCGTGACGTTTTTGATGAAAATGAACGACATGTCATTTCCCGAGGCAATAAGGCACCTGGCGGGAAAGACAGGGGTTGTCATACCGGAAAGGGTTCTAACCCGTGAAGATAAAGAACGCTCAAGTGTAAGGGATGAAATTAACCGTATTAATCGAGCGGCAGCGAAATATTTTACTGAGAACCTCTACTCACCGGCAGGAAAAGGGGCAAGAGAATACCTGGGAAAGAGGGGAATACCAGAGGAGGTAATCAAAGAATTTTGCCTCGGATTTGCCCTTGATGGGTGGAGACATCTCAGAGAATATTGTGAGAAAGCAAAAATTCCTTTGAAACTCGTTGAACAGGCGGGGTTGATCATTGCGAAAACAAACGGAGGGGGATCTTTTTACGACCGGTTCCGGGGGAGATTAATTTTCCCCATTGAAGATGTCGGAGGTAACGTTATTGCCTTCGGCGGCAGAATTATCGGGGATGGCGAACCAAAGTATTTAAATACTTCCGAATCACCCGTGTATATCAAGGGAAGGAACCTCTATGGCCTGAACCGAACAAAAGAGGACATTCGCAAGAAAGGTTATGCCATACTCGTTGAAGGGTATTTTGACTTAATTACCCTATGGGGCGCCGGTATCAGGAACGTTATTGCCACCCTCGGGACAGCCCTGACGAGAGACCATGTTGATCTGATCAGGCGGTATACGGGGCAGGCTATTGCCGCGTTTGACCCTGATAATGCGGGGAAAAAGGCACTGGCGCGGAGTATTGAGCTATTTCTTGCCGGTAATGTGCATGCAAAGGCTGTTGTGCTCCCGGACGGCTATGACCCGGATAAATATATAAGGACATTCGGCGGAGAAGCCTTTGAGGGACTCATTCATCGCGCCCAGTCCATGATTGATTATTATATTGAAAATATCATCGGGAAAGTAGCTACCCTTGAGGAAAAGAGAGATGCTCTGAGAGAATCTGTGTCCCTTATTATCCATATTGATAATGAAAATGAGAGAGATCTGTTCATAAAAAGGGTATCGGAAAAGTTAGGCTTAAATCAGGAACTTTTAACAAAAGAGGTTAATCGCGCTTTAAAAGTACCGACCGGAAAGTCGCCAGACGTTTTAAGAGAACGAGATAGTGAAATAGACATGGTAGAGTTGAGTCTTATCCATATCATGTTAGAATACCCTCATAAGATTCCTGAAATCGTTAAAAAGAAAATATTTGATTGTTTTATGAGCGCGAATTTACAATCACTTGCAGAAAGACTGAGAGATTCTTTTGAAAAGGAGGGTCCGGAGGGTTTTGATGCATCAGTGTTCATACAGACCATTGATAATGAAATTATCAGACAAAAGCTTCTTAAAAAAATGATCAATGAAAATCCCTATGATGAAAAGATTATTGATCGTGTGACGAGCGATGCAATGAAACAAATTAAACGAAAGTGGTTCAGGGAAAAGTACAAGATTCTGAATAGGCAGATGAGCAAGGCTGACGAAACTGGCGATCGTCAGTTATGCGACAGACTATTAGCAGAAAAGGAAAGATTAAGAAGAGAAGAAGAAACATTATTGTGAAAACGATAGTGTTCTGTAAATTTTTGTTTTGAGTAAAAACACCGGGGAGAGACCAATATGGGAAAAGAAATAGAATCAGAAGAATTTAAAAAGTTGATAACATTGGGAGAATCGAAGGGTTTTTTAACCTATGATGATGTTAATGATTTGCTGCCCTCTGATATCATATCTTCCGATCAGATCGATGATATCATCATGCTCTTTGGTGAGAAAAATATAGATATTATTGATTCAGACAAAGGGGAAAAGCTTGTCGTTAAAAAAGTTACTGATGAAAGACTGGAAGTCAAAGAAGGAGATATTCTTGACCTTATGGCTACCGTTGGAAAGACTGGTGATCCCGTCAAGATGTACCTTCGCGAAATGGGCCTTGTATCCTTGCTCTCCAGAGAAGGAGAGGTTGAGATCGCCAAAAAAATCGAAGATGGAGAGAAGGATGTGATGGACTCCATCTTTGGTATAGCGTCGTCAGTAAAGGATGTTGTTGATATTGGTATAAGATTGAAGAGTGGCGATCTCCGCATAAAGAGTATATTGGCCAATCTTGAAGATGAAGATGGTTTCGTTGAAGAAGACATGCACAAAGAAAGAGTCCTGAAATTACTTGACAAAATAACATCTTTAGACAAGAAAAATGATGTTCTCAAGGCGAAGCTTAAATCAAAAAGCGTTGATAATGAAGAGAAAATTATTATCGAGGCGGAGTTAGAAAAATACACTAAAAGAATCATCAGCTTGTGCAGGAAAGTCAAGTTTAGCAAAAAAAATATAGAAAGAATGGTCTCGAAGCTGAAGAATTATGTGGCGGAGGGAGAAAAGGCGGATAATAAAATCCGCAGGTGTAAGGAAGAAACGGGATTGTCCCTCAAGGAGATGGAGAAAGCGTGGGAACGAATAAAAAAATTACCTGAGGGTCGCATTGTAGATAAAGAAACAAAGGTTTCCATTGAGAAGTTGAAAGAATGCGAAGCAATTGTCGGGGAAGCTAAAAAAAGGACAACTGCAATTGTGCAGGAAACGGGACTCTCTTTTACTGCTTTAAAAAAGGTGGTCACTTTAATCGAAAAAGGAGAAAGAAGGGCGGAGAGAGCAAAGAGGAAACTGGTTGAAGCGAACCTGCGGCTGGTTGTCAGTATTGCCAAAAAGTATACAAGTAGAGGATTGCAATTTCTTGATCTGATCCAGGAAGGGAATATTGGTCTGATGAAGGCCGTTGATAAATTTGAATATCAGCGGGGATATAAATTTTCTACCTATGCCACATGGTGGATCAGGCAGGCAATAACGAGGGCAATTGCCGACCAGGCAAGGACTATAAGAATTCCCGTTCATATGATTGAAACAATAAACAAGTTGATAAGAACGTCGCGTTATCTGGTACAGGAGTTGGGGAGGGAACCGAATCCTGAGGAAATTGCAAATAAGATGGAGTATCCCTTGGAAAAGGTAAGGAAAGTTTTAAAGATTGCCAAAGAACCTATATCTCTTGAGACGCCGATAGGTGAGGAAGAGGATAGTCATCTCGGTGATTTTATAGTGGATAAAAAGATTATGTCTCCTTCGGATGCTACGATAAGCATGAATCTCGCTGAACAGACGAGAAAGATATTATCAACATTAACTCCGAGAGAAGAGAAAGTGCTCAGGATGCGCTTTGGAATCAGCGAAAGGGGCATTTATTCATCGGAGAGGGAAAAAGATCATTTAGAAATTAACAGGGAGCGGAACAAACAGTTGGAAGCAACTGCGGTGAGAAAGTTAAGAAATCCGTCCAGGAGGAAAGTATTCAGGCCTGAAGCGAAATAGATATTGACATAAATTAAGCAAGTAGTATAAATATCAAAATTAGACATTAGGAGCATAGTTCATAAAAAAAATAATGAGGGGCCCATAGCTCAATTGGAAGAGCCACCGGCTCATAACCGGTAGGTCCCTGGTTCGAACCCAGGTGGGCCCACCATATAATTCAAAGGCTGAGAGGTTGCAATTTTATATCGAACAAAAGGTATATTGTGTTATGTTGCGCAATAATTCTTGCCAGATTAAGGCTTGCATGTGTTACGGAAAGACACCGGCAAGTAACTCAACAGAGGATCGGGGAAATATCCTCATGAAAAAAGTGCACCACATGTTGGTGCTTTTTTTTTATTTATCGGTAGGGAACTCTTGTTTTCATAAATAGTTAGATGGATTTGACCCCGGTCAATATTATGGGATGAAAGGGAAGATTTTTGAAAGAACAGTTATCATATTTAATTGAGCTTCAAGAACTTGATTTGATAATAGGCAAGATAAGCATTAAAAAAAGGGAACTGCCTGAAAAAATTACGCACATGGATGAGGAATTCATGGCTTTTACTGCGAGCATGGAGGAAGGCAAGAAGAAACTGGAAGAATTGAATAAACGACATAGTGAAAAGGAAGATAAGCTAAAAAGAGGAATTGAGAACATAAAGAAGACAAAAGATCGCCAGCACGAGGTTAAGACGAATAAAGAGTATCAGGCTATCTTAAAAGAAATTGAGACGGTAGAGAAAAAAAACAGCGAGATTGAGGATGAGATTATTTCCGTTCTGGATGAAATTGATAATGCCAAGGCAGTATTAGAAGCAAAAAAAAGGGATTATAATACGTACAAATTACAGTATGAAGAGGAAAAGAAAAAGACAGAAGAAGAGATCAGTCACCTTGATGTCGATCTTTCAGACTATCAGCAGAAAAGTAATAATATCAGAAAAAAGATTCGTAGTGAGCTTATCAAAAAGTATGAAACAATCAAAAATGCAAGAAATAGCTTGGCTGTGGTATCGGTATGGAGAGAAGTGTGTGGCGGCTGCTATATGAATATACCTCCTCAATTGTATATTGAATTGCAGAGGTCTATAGATTTACTATACTGTCCGAACTGCAACCGGATAATATACTGGTATGATCAGGATAAAACTAATGGCTGATCTTGCCTTTAACCTCTTTACCGATGGGGCGTGCAGGGGAAATCCCGGCCAGGGTGGCGCAGGAGCTGTCTTGGTGGATGAGAAAGGGAATATATTTGCCATGGCAAAGAATTCATTAGGGTTGTGCACGAATAATATTGCTGAGTATAGAGCACTGATTCTTGGTCTGGAGGAAGCGTTAAAGAGGCGATGCAGGCGATTGCACATCTTTCTTGATTCAGAGCTTCTGGTTAATCAGATCAACGGCACGTATAAAGTAAAAAATGAAAACCTCAAAGTGCTGATGCACGATGTGAAAAAATTATTATCACAATTTGACAGTTATACTGTAGAGCATGTAGCGAGAAGTAAAAATCACATAGCGGATAGATTGGCAAATGAAGCTATTGATGAAGCGCTCTGAAATTTCTGAGCACGAAATTCTAAATCCTGAATTCTATCAAAGCATTCATGTCCGGAGTTGCTAGTGTTTAATTGCATAAATTAACGATAGTATTTCTGAGTTGCGATCCTTTGACTTCTCGTTTTCGCCAGACAAAGGGTTTGGCTTTGGGACCATAGACGGCGACAAATGCCTCAATGGCTTGGCGTAATTCTTCAATAT
>JAPLJS010000015.1 GCA_026388545.1 Deltaproteobacteria bacterium | reverse complement strand
TACACCCCTTTTACCGTCAGTAACCTTGACCAAAACCCGCTGCCACCCCGCGTAGCCAACACTTCCTGGTACTGTTGCCTTTTCCCGCACCTTCCGATATGATCCCTCAATCCAAGCAAATTAGGGGCCGAACAGTATTGGGTTTTGCCCTATATTCTTTATATAATCTATTCGTATTGATTCGAGAGCTCAATCGACTTATAATACATCATACAATGTACTTTGTAAGGAAAACGGATATTTGATTGTTGTCGTGGTTCCTTCTCCCTAACCAAATAATAATTAGATGCACAGATACAGGAGGGCCGTCATGATGCGAGAAGTAAACAACACGATAGTGCAGAAAGAAGAAAAGGAGGGATTTCTTGAAGCTTCAATTTTATCTGCTCACAAGAAATTCTTTGAAGGCAATTTAAATGAAAGATTTCCATTGGATAGAGACGATTTTATGCTCTATAATACGATCATTATGTATTTTAAGGGTAATTCCTGAATTGTGACAACAAACATCATTATGAAGCTCCCTCCACAGTCTCTGCTTTAATCCTGAAACAAAGTGTCTGTGAAATATGATTAAGGGTATCAGATCAGTCACTTAGAATCTACAGGCGGAGTGCTACGGGCAAGGTGTTGAATAATCGTAACGGTAAACGTATCCCGATGGCCCCGCCCTCTAGGCAGGGGACTTTAATAACGGTGGCAGGGTCCGTCGAAAAAATTGTTAAATACCCGAATACATGATATTTTTGAAGATCTGAGCGAAATAATGGCAAACAATATAAAAGGACGTCTGAGGCATGAGGATACAGGCATTTAAAGAAAGAGGCATATCGATCATCGAAGATGTGGGGAGGAGCATCACTAATTCAAGCGGTCCGGCAGAGACACTTTACGAGATTGCCAAACTTATTGCCGACAGATTTTATGTTGATGTCTGTTCTATTTACATATTCGATGGAGAGAGAAATTGCCTGTCGCTGGCGGCAACGTTCGGTTTAAGCGAAGGATCAGTCGGCAAAATATATATGAGCCTCAATGAGGGCTTGACGGGTCTCGTCATCGAAGAGATGAAGCCCGTTTTTGTTAAAAATCCTGCACGTCATCCACGATACAAGTATTTCGAAGGCAGCGGCGAAGAAAAGTATCATAGTTTTTTAGGTCTTCCCCTTGTATACCATGGTGAAACCCTCGGAGTTTTAGTTATTCAAACAGTGGAGGAAACGGCTATAAATGATTCGGACATTCGCATATTTTCAATGATTGCCTCTCAAATAGCGGGAGAGGCGGCTTATGTAAATCTATTGAAAGATCTGAAAAAACCGCTTGAGAAAACTGATGGGGGAGCGGAGAGGTTTTCAGCCTTACAAAGGGGAAGGGCATTGCCCGTAGTGAAGAAGGATCTCTTAAAAGGGATTCCAGTATCTGCCGGATTCGGGGAGGGACATGCCCATTACCTTCGGGAGTCGATCGGATTTTCTGACATTTATTTTCATGAAGCCGATGATGTGGATCATGAGCTCAGCAGGTTTGATCATGCCCTAAAACGGTCCGATGCACAGATCGAGAGACTGAACACTGACGTGAAATCTGAACTATCTCAAGGAGATAAAAATATTTTCCATACATATCTGATGTATTTCCGTGACGTTGGCTTGAAAAACAAAGTCACTGCTTATATTAAACAGCAGAAATATGCAGCCGAATATGCCTTAAAAGAGGTCATTTTGGACTATGTGAGGGTGTTTTCCAAGATGGAGGATCCCTATCTACGGGAAAGGGGTTTTGATATAGAAAACGTAGGGAGACGTATATTAAAAAATCTCCTTGGCCTTGAAGATGATGAACCCGGGAGATTTATAAAAAAAACTATCATAATTGCTTCCAGCATATCTCCCGGTGAACTCATCATGCTCCGGCAAGAGAACCTTAAAGGTATCATCCTGTCAAAAGGTGGTGAGACATCCCATGTGGCGATACTCGCAAAGTCCTTTGAAATACCTATGGTCATTATTTCCAGGGTGATGCTCAGAGAGATTCGGGAGAACGATGTATTGATTGTCGATGGTACATCGGGTCTTATCTTTCACAAACCCTCAGAAATCATCATCCGGGAATATCAGCGACTAGAAGATGAAAAATCACAACAGGGTGAAAGACTTGAAACCCTTAGGCAGTTAAAGCCTCAAACACTGGATGGATTTGAAGTCAAGCTCGGTGCAAACATCGGTCTTTTATCAGATTTTGAACTTGTTGAAAAATACGGGGCGGACCATATCGGTCTTTACAGGACAGAATTTCCCTTTCTGGTGAGAGAACGTTTTCCCTCTGAAGATGAGCAGGTGGACATTTACCGTCGGGTACTTGAGGCGGCCAAGGGGAAAGCGGTCACCATTCGTACCCTTGATGTGGGTGGTGACAAATTTCTGTCTTACCTGGACTATCCCAGGGAGGATAATCCCTATTTAGGCTGGAGATCCATCAGGGTGTCACTTGAACTGAGAGATGTTTTCAGGGAACAGATACGGGCCATTTTGAAGGCATCAGCCTTCGGCTCTTTAAGGATACTGTTTCCCATGATTTCCTCAGTCAGAGAAATAAAAGATACTCTGTCGATTTTAAACGAGGAAAAGGAGCGTCTGCGAGAAAGAAACGTTCCGTTTGATGATGCAATCAAAGCGGGTCTCCTTCTTGAAGTGCCGGCAGCCGCCGTAATTTTAGAAAAGCTGCTTCGATATGTCGATTTCGTCAGTGTGGGAACCAACGATCTGGTCCAGTTTGTTCTTGCTGTGGATAGAAATAATCAAAAAGTGGCGCCGATATATAACCCTCTCCATCCCGCCGTGATTTCCACCATTTTAAACATTGTTTCGGTTTGTAAGGAAAAGAATAAGCCTGTGGTTATTTGCGGTGAAGCAGCGGCAAATCCGAAATGCGCCTATCTCTACATAGGAATGGGTATCGGTCAGTTGAGTATGAATGCACCATCAGTGCCGATGATAAAGCATATGATCAGGAAGATAGAGCAGGACGATGCAAAGGAGGTCTTAAGGCGCGTATTGTTGATGGATGATGCTGATGAAATAGAGGATTTCATGGATTATGTCATTTCCCCGGTATTGAAAGAAGGTATTGAATAATAAAGTATAATCAATCAGTTTTACTTATTCCGTCTCTTGCTGTGGTGCTATCATGATATTTGACAGGCGAGCGGAGATATTCGAGGCAAGTTTTTCAAGCAGGCTGGTATCCATACCCGGCTGGTAGCGAAGGTTGGAGAAATCGCCATGATTTATACTGCCGATAATCTCACTGTTAAGGGTTATCGGGGCAATGGCGAGGGATTTGACAAAATATTTCTTATTACGCGGCAGTAGTTTGTAAAAGGGTTTCATATAATTATTGGCGAGTATCGGCTTTGTGCTGTTAGCGATGCATTGTAAGAATGCTGCCCGGTCTATGATGTTTAAACGTTCCTTAAGAATTCGGGAGGATTTTAATACCTGAATCACGTCGGCCAAATAGGGTTCGCTGATAATTGAAATCCATACAAACGGAATTCTGAATTCCTCTTGGATCTGAATGATTAGTTTTTCAAAAAGGTCTTTCACATTGAGGAAAGAGGCGAGATTTTCCTCAATCTTGCCGAATTTTAGGGAAATTTCTTCATTTGTTTTCAGGATGTCAACCTTTTCTTTCATGCATTTACTCTCCTTTGTCATAGCTCGAATTCGGCAATGAGGACTGTATGATCGGATGGTTTTTCGGCAACTCTCGGATTCATGTCAATGGTACAGTTTGTCGATTTTGCGGCTAAAGGCTCTGTGGCGAGGATGTGGTCTACTCTCCAACCCAAGCCCCTCTCGATTGATTTCGGTACACGGTAGTCAAAGAATGTATAATGACCCGCTTCGCCGGGGTGGGATTTTCTGAAAAGATCAATGAATCCCCATGACTTAACGAGATCAAATGCCTCCCAAACCTCCGGTGTGAAACAGACATGGCCAAGGAGCCTTTTAGGATCATGTACGTCTATGGCTTCCGGTGCCACGTTGAGATCGCCGCACCATATCAACGGCGTATGGGACGAATAGGATTTTTTCAGAAAGTCTCTGAGACGTTTAAACCATTGGAGCTTATATGCAAACTGCGGACTTTCCCGGTCACGTCCTTGAGGGACATAGGTGTTTACTACAGGTATTCCCGAAAACACGCCCCTGATCAGACGGTCTTTATCGGGAGTGCCGCCATCATCAAGACCGAAAGAGACTTCTTGCGGTCTTTCCAGGGATGCCATCGCTACACCATTATATTGTTTTCCCCCCTTAAATATTATATGATAGCCTAAATCTTCAAACTGACCAACCGGGAATTTCCCATCGTCAACCTTCGTTTCTTGCATGCAAAAGACATCCGGTCGATTTTCCTTAAGCCACGGGATAACAATGTGGAGGCGGGATCTAATTGAATTTACGTTGTAGGTTGCGATTTTGAAGGTTTTCATCGGAATGATCAATAATACGGTAATATTACAGTGAGTATAGGAAAAATAGTATTGCCTGTCAATCTTAGCGAAGTTCACTGACGGGCCTTGTGATAACCGGCCTTTATGGCTTCTCCTTCCGAATTGAATGTCACGAGGTGATAGGCCTGAACTTTGTCGTAGTATATCATTCCTGGAAGATGATAGCGCTTACTGTCCCGATTTCCTATTACTTTAATTTTGGTATCATTCGTCGATGGCCCAATTGGCTCAGATGACACTATTTCTACCTTATTCCATGTTCTTTTTGGATTCAGCGCATAAGCTTTGTTTTTATCCTTGGTTGCTTGCTTACGGTTGCCCAATTTCTGATATGCGATTCCGCGGTGGTAATAAGCGACGGCCAGTTTGGGATTAAGTTCGATGGCTTTGCTGCAATCCTCAATTTCCTGTTCGTAATTGCCGAGTTCCCCATAGGCAACTCCCCGATTATTATAGGCCACGGCATCTTTAGGATTTAACTCAATGGCTTTATTGCAGTCTTCAATCTGTTGTTTGTAATTTCCCGTCTGCCCGTAGGCGGCTCCCCTGTTATTGTAAGCCACTGCATCTTTGGGATTTCGCTCAATGGCTTTGTTGAAGGCTTCTATTGCTTCGTTATGCTTGCCCTCTATCACTAATGCCACACCTTTTTCCACCCAGTCTGAAGCCTTGACGTCTGCAAACGAGTATGCAGTGTAGAAAAAGCAAATACTACAAATGAAATATAAAAACTTTTTTTTCATAAAGCCCCTCCAAAAAAATAGCCGTAGTCCGCAACCGTAACGCTACCAGGCCGACAAAATGGGAACGGAGAACCCGAAACCAGTTGAGACGTATGGAAAACTTCTAATAGTACGGCGCGATTACAAATGGTTGTGCTTATTACTATGTTCCATTGCTTTCATATATTCAGCGAAGAGATACTGTTTGCTGATTCCGTGATCAATAAAGTCCCATGGCAATATTTCTTCTGTACTCTTGTGACGATAAACATAGAAATCCGGATTAACGTTGACTTCCTTAAATGACTTCGGCCAGTTGCCGTTGTTTTTATAAGCCGAAAGCAGAATTTTGCCGACCTGCCTGTCTCCAAGGGAAAAAAGGGCCTGTATGTAGTTCCATTTTGGAAGGTCGTGAATTATTTTTACCGATGATTCCTTGCGCAGAGCGCTCTCTATCTTTCTTATCTTTTTTCTTATGACATTTATATCTTCCAGAGGATGCCATTGAAAGGGTGTAACGGGTTTAGGGATAAATTGATTAATACTAAGGGTAATACGTCTGAAGCTTCTTTTTCCTGCTGAGCATTTCATGGTATGATGTTTTATCTTTTTGATCGTATCAATGATGGCCTCAATGTCTTCTTCTGTTTCGGTCGGCAGGCCGACCATAAAATAAAGCCTGATATTGACGATACCATGTTCGATGAGCAATTCAACAGCGTTGAAAATGTGCTCATCTGTTATGCCTTTGTGGATGACGTTTCTTAACCGTTGACTGCCTGCCTCCGGCGCCAGAGACACGGTCTCGACGTGCGATTCCTGGAGTAAAGAAACTAATTTGCTGTCAAGTCGGTCCAATCTGAATGAGCCGATAGCCACTTTGCTTTTATTATTCATAATGTATCGGCAAAGGGAAAGTATATCCGGATGATCGGAAACCGCTGTGCCGAGAAGTCCGATTTTTTTTTGCCCACTGATTCCCCGGATAAATGATGGTTCGCGACTTACTTCGGTTAAAAAAAGTTCCTTGAATTCTGCAACCGGGGGAGAGATGCATTGATCCGTAGTGAAGGTGTTGATGTCGGTGATCCATCTTTTCCTTATCTTTTCAGGCAATGAGGCATTTGCAGGCTCAATTTTTTCTATGAGATGATTTGCCTTATAGGTTACTATGTAATACTTTGGGACATAAGCTCCCTCAATCTCTTGCTGGATACGATAAAGGAGTTCTTCCCGGTTAAGACCAAGGTGGAGGGAATTCTCGAAGATATTGAGAAATTCCGGTATCACCTCTTCTCCTTCTCCCAGTAAAAAAAGGTCGAAAAAATCTGCCATCGGTTCCGGATTTAAGGTAAAGGAAACACCGCCTCCGATGATTATAGGTTCCGTTTCTCTTCTCTCTCCGGCAGAGAGGGCTATTCCCGCTATATTTAGCATTTTCAAGATGTTGGGGTAGTCGTTTTCAAAGGGTACAGAGAAAGCAATGATGTCGAAGTCGGTGAGGGGCGTTTGCGACTCAAGGCTGAAGAGAGGGATTGATCCCAGAGTGAATACAGCTTCATCCTCGGGGTCGGGAAGGAAGGCCCTTTCACAAAGAAACGATGATTGATGATTTATTAATGAATAAATGGTATGGAACCCAAGGTTGGACATCCCTGTCCGATAATAATTCGGGTAGGTAAGACAAACCGTCAGGAGTTCTCCCCATATCTTTTTCTGATATCCTTCTTCATTGGCTAAGAGATCATTGTATTTTTTTCTAAGCTTCCAGGACATCGAATCCTAAATCCTAATTTCTAAATCCTAAACACATTCAAATACCGCCTGCCTTCGGCTAATCCGCCTGTCTTCTCAAAAATGTAGGTATTTCAAGATCCATATGATCTATATCGTCAACCATTCCCATCTTGACCACATTGACAGACGGTTCCGAAGATTATGTTCGCATCCTCATGGGCTTCTGACTGGATCAAGGACGATGCCTCGTTGATTTCAAAAAGGGTCATATCAGGCCCCCCTGTGATATTCAGAAGGATGCCATGCGCGCCCTGGATGGTATTGTCCTCAAGCAGAGGAGAAGATATTGCCCTCTGTGCGGCTTCTATCGCCCTGTTTTCACCGCTCGAAATTCCGGTTCCCATGAGTGCCATTCCCATCTCAGACATGATGTTTTTTACATCTGCGAAGTCGAGGTTGATCAAACCGGGAACCATAATAAGATCAGAAATTCCTTTTACGGCATGGTACAAAATATCATCTGCCTTCTTGAAGGCTTCCAGAAGCGAAAGGTTTTTCCCGCCCAGGCTGAGAAGTCGTTGATTGGGAACAACGATGAGGGTATCCACAATCTTTCTCAATTCTTCAATGCCTTCTTCCGCCTGCATATTCCTTTTCTTGCCTTCAAAGAGGAAGGGTTTTGTAACGACGGCAACGGTGAGGATTTGCAGTTCTTTGGCTATTTCCGCCACGATGGGCGCGCCACCGGTTCCCGTGCCGCCGCCAAGGCCGGCGGTTATAAAGACCATATCCGCCCCTGCAAGTGTATCTCTCAATGCATCTTTTGTTTCAATGGCCGACCTTTTTCCTACGTCAGGATCCGATCCGGCTCCGAGTCCTTTCGTAACTTCGGCGCCGATCTGAATCTTGATAGGCGAATGCGATGCCCCCAATGCCTGAGAGTCGGTATTTGCCGCGATGAAATCGACACCCTTGAGATTGCACGAAATCATGGTATTTACGGCATTGCCTCCCGCTCCACCTATGCCGATCACTTTAATCTTTGCCGAATTCATAATATTTGGCTCCGCTAATTGAAACATAACCCTCCCTCCCATTCTAAAAGAATTCTAAAAACCATTTTTTTATATTATGTATTGTTTTACTGACTATATTTATTTCAGATCTTTTTAGTAGCGCATCTTTGGATAAATTTTTACTTCCATAAATGACAAGTCCCACACCGGTTGCATACATTGGAGAGTTTACTACATCCGTCAACCCTCCTACCCCTGTCGGATAACCCCGTCTTACGGGCATATTAAAAACATGCTCGGCAAGGTCCGTGATTCCCTCCATGATTGAAGTTCCTCCTGTTAAAACAACGCCGGCAGCAAGGATGTCTTCGTAACCCGATTTGATAATTTCTTTGTACGCCATATTCAGGATTTCTTCGGTTCGGGGCTCAATGATTCTCCCGAGAATCTGACGGGTAACTTCTCTCGGCTCCCGACCACCAACACTGGGGACCTCTATGATTTCATCCTTCGGTATCATAGGAGTATAGGTACACCCGTACTTTATTTTGATTTTTTCCGCTTCCGTAATAGGCGTCCTCAACCCGGTTGCGATATCGCTTGTGATGTAGTTGCCTCCCACCGGCAATACAGCGGTATGCTTTATACTTCCCTCAGAAAAAACCGCGATATCCGTAGTTCCGCCGCCAATATCCAAGAGGACAACCCCTAAGTCCTTTTCATCGGCGCTGAGGATCGCTTCGCTTGATGCCAGCTGTTCCAGAACAATGTCATCTATTTCCAGTCCAACGCGGTTGACCGATTTAATAATGTTCTGCACGGATGTAACAGAACCGGTAACGATATGTACCTTTGCCTCAAGACGGACGCCGGACATACCGATGGGGTCTCTGATGCCGTTTTGATCATCAACGACATAATTTTGGGGCAGGGTGTGCAAAATTTCCCTGTCCAGAGGAATTGCGATGGCTTTTGATGCTTCAATTGCCCTCTGGACATCGTCCTCATCAACCTCGCGACCCTTAACGGCCACGATACCGAGACTGTTCTGTCCTTTTATGTGTCCACCGGCAATACCTACATGTACAGAGCTGATTTCGCAGCCGGACATATGTTCAGCTTCTTCAACGGCCTTTTTAATCGCGTCTACCGTACTTTCAATATTAACCACGACGCCTTTTCTTAAACCTTCCGAGGGATGAGAGCCTATGCCGATAATGTCGATGCCTGTATCTGTTATTTCAGCTACTATGGCACACGTTTTTGTGGTGCCTAAATCCAGGCCGACAATTACATGTCCTTTTTTGACCATCCTTAACTCACCTTTCTTCATCATAATGGACCGTAACTGTCACTCAATGGACTGTAGTTTCTTCTGATTGCTGGAGACAGAGCATTGCTGATGCGTGTCATGTTCTATATCCCTTCTTTGATCCTGTTGGTAGTATGGGGCCTAATACATCTTTTTTCTGAACAGTGATTTTAGCGGGATCGTTAAGATCGATGAGGAGAAATCCTAATTTCATATTCCTCCTTTCCAGATCAGCCATAACAGTGGTTAGTCGTTTCAATTTATTTTCATAGCTGTCAAAACCAAGCCGGATGCACAGGCCCCTATCAGTGAAAAGAGAAAGTCCGAATACATCGTGACCATGAATTTCCGAAATGTTCCTTATGGTTGGAAACTCTTTTGAAGTTGAAAGGTATCGTAAAAGATCGAGGGATTTTGTAAAAAGCTCAGAATCGCTGTCCTCAGAATGGCTTACGTTCAGCACAGGAATATCGACTTCGTCACTGTTTTCGAGTTTTTTAAAGACAACCCCATCGACATCCAACAGGCTAAAGCTGTTATCGCGTTTCACTAAGGCAACGGCCGTTCTTTCCTGTACTTCTATTATCAACCGGTTGGGAAATTCTCTCCCTATGGAAACTTCTTTGATCCATGGATTTGCTTCGATCCTGCGGGCGATTGTATCCAGATTAATTGCCAGGAGACTTAGAGATGGTTTAATTCCTGCGAGGGAGAGGATTTCTTTTTCTGTGAGTTCCTTGCAACCACGGACAATCGTCTCTTTGATCTGAAAATAAGGGGAAGTTATCGTAAAATTATACCCATAGATCATTACGACGGTAATTGCAAAAATTACACATAAGAGCAGGGCCGTACGCGATAGCTCGTGCAATATATGCTTTGAACGCCTTTTAAACTTGTATTTTTTCGTTTCAAATTTTGATTTAAAGGGATTTTTCATCCATCTTCCCCAATGACCTTAACCTCTGTTTCCAAGATAATGCCACGTATTTCTTTAACTTTATTCTTAACCATGTCGATCAGGCCGATGATGTCACTTGCTTTTGCATTTCCTAAGTTAACAATGAAATTTCCGTGTTTTTCTGAGATTTTTGCGTTGCCTATCTGAATACCTTTAAGGCCTATTTCATCGATGATCCGGCCTGCCGGAATACTTCCCTTAGGGTTTTTGAATATGGAGCCGGCGTTACGATATTCAAGAGGGTGCTTATTTTTCCGTGTTCCGAGAATTTCGGTAATCCTCCCCTTAATTTGTTCCTTCATCCCCCTTGTCAGGAGAAACGATGTACCGATAATAATCGTACCTTCCGGCAGATCGAGATTTCTATATTCAAATGTGAGTGTATCCTTTTTGACTTTCCGGATTTCTCCGCTATTGTTCATCAATTCAATCGTTTCAACGACATCCTGAATTTCGTTACCATAAGCGCCGGCATTCATTTTGACTGCCCCTCCCACGCTTCCGGGGATGCCAGCGCAAAATTCCATGCCTGTAAGAGATTCTTCCGCAGAAAGAGCTACTATTTCGGAAAGGGTAACGCCCGCTCCCGCATAGATTGATGTGTGACGAGCGCCTGTTTCCGTCAGAGTATTATTGAGACCTTTCATGGAAATTACCGTACCCCTATAACCGCCATCCTTCACTATTAAATTTGTTCCGTTACCGACAGGGATGAAGGGTATTTGAAAGTGCCTAAGACAGGTGATAACCCGGCTTAGCTCTTCATTGCTTCCCGGGAAAACCAATGCATCGGCCGTTCCGCCAACACCGATTGACGTATGGCGCGACATAGGTTCATCAAAGAGTATCTTGCCGGAAACAATATCTCCCAGCCTTTCCCGGATCGTACTGTCCCACACCATACTGTTTTCCCCGATACCTCATGTCCCCGATGCCTTTTTTAAGAATTCTTCACCGATCTTCCACACATTTCCAGCCCCCTGAGTGATAATGACATCGGAGGGTTTTGCAATGGTAAGAAGATGATTCACAATGTCATCAAAGGTCTTTATATAGATTACATTCTTGTGACCGTGACGACGTATACCGTCACAGAGGCTTTCGGCATTTACGCCGTCTATTGGAACTTCACTGGCGGCATAGATATCGGTAACAATGAGTGTATCTGCGTTGGGGAAAGCCGTAATAAATTCATTAAAAAGGGCCTTTGTCCGGGTATAGCGATGGGGTTGAAATACAACGATAATTTTATCATTCCAAACATGTTTTGCAGCTCTCAAAGTTTCCCTGATTTCGGTCGGGTGATGACCGTAATCATCCACGATGGTGATCCCGTTGACCTTTCCTTTAACCTCCAGCCTGCGCTGAACGCCGGTAAAACTTTTCAGACCTTCCTCAATAGCTGGAAATTCCATATCCAATTCCCGGGCGACCGCGATTGTAGCGAGGGAATTATATACATTGAAAAGGCCTGGAACGTTCAGCGTCACGGTTCCTAAGGCATCTTCTTTATAGTGAAGGGTAAAACGGGAAGATGGTCCGGAGAATGATATTTCGCTTGCTCTGTATTCTGCGGATGGTGCGAGACCGTACGTCACGGTTTTCCTTTTTATTTTTGGCAGAATATCTTTTACATTTTCATCGTCCAAACAGAGTATTGTGGAACCATAAAAGGGGACGATGTTGGCAAACTGTAAGAAAGCCGTTTTGATGTCTTCAATGTCTCTGTAATAATCAAGGTGTTCGAGGTCGATATTGGTTATCACCGCTAAAGATGGAGACAGTTTAAGAAATGAGCCATCACTTTCATCGGCCTCAGCCACAATGACCTCTCCATCCCCCAGCTTTGCGTTGCTGCCGATACTGGCAAGCTTGCCCCCTATCACCATGGTTGGATCAAGACCTCCGGATGCGAGAACCATTGCTACCATTGATGTTGTTGTTGTTTTTCCGTGGCTTCCCGATACGGCAATGGAAAACTTCATTTTAAGCAGCTCTGCCAGCATTTCAGCACGGGGTATAACGGGGATATTCCTTCTGTGTGCCTCTAATGTCTCGGGGTTGTCGGTTTTCACTGCTGTTGAGGTAACGACCACATCCGTATCACCAAGATGAGAGGCATGATGACCTGTATAAATTCTGGCGCCGAGTGAAGCCAGTCTCTGTGTAAGGTCGGATTGGCTGAGGTCGGATCCTGTGATCGTGTAACCAAGGTTGAGAAGTACCTCTGCGATGCCACTCATGCCGATACCGCCTATTCCAACAAAATGGATGCGTTTGATCTTTCTCCGCATAGTGTCTCTTCTGTTGCTGTTCTTCATTTTCTCGCCTGACTGAGCCTGAGAGTACCTTGTATACTATCCGAATATATAGTTATTTTACTGTATATAGTATATTACATTTTTCTATATACTATATCTTGTATTAAATCTACAAAAATTTACAAATTTCTTGATGCCGCCATTTGCATACAAATGTCTACAATATCAGATGCCGCCTTTTCATTGCCGAGCCTGGCTGATTGTATCTCCATGTCTCGTATCATTTCCGGGTGGTGGTAAAAATGTTCAATGATCTCAGCCAGTTTTTTCCCATCGAGGCTTGTTTCAGCTATCATTTCAGCAGCCCCCGCTTTTACCAGCGCCAGGGCATTCTTCGTCTGATGATCATTTGCGGCATAGGGAAAAGGGATTAAAATGGCCGCTTTTCCGCTCACTGTGATCTCGGCGATCGACGTCGCACCTGCCCTGCAAATGAGTAAATCCGAGGAACTGTAGGCTTGGGCCATGTCCATTATAAAGGGCAGAACAGCTGCATCAATCCCGTGCGACAGGTAAAATTCAGAAACACATTTCAGGTCAACGCTGCCTGTTTGATGTATAATTTTGAGGTTAGCTTTCATTTCATCCAAATAGGGCAGAGCATCCAGAGCTGCCATGTTTATGCTATGAGCACCCTGGCTTCCACCAAAAACAAGGAGAGTAAACTTGCCTGCCGCTTTTTTCGGTTCCTGTATTCCGGTAAGAAAGGCGGCTCTGATGGGATTCCCGGAAACGATGATCTTTTTTTCAGAGAACCACTTTTTTGTTTCAGAAAAGGTCAAAAATATCCTGTCGGCAAATATTCCAAGAATCCTGTTGGTGACGCCCGGTAGGGCATTTTGTTCTGCAATGGCGGTTTTTATGCCCATGAAATGGGCTGCCATTACTGCCGGACCGGAAGCATAACCTCCAACACCGATAACAATGTCCGGGCAATAATCACGAATCAACCTGTAGGACTGGAACAGACTTCGGGGTATCTTCCGTAAAGCACCGATAGTTTTTGTTATACCCCTTCCTTTAACTCCTTCTACATCAAGGGTACGAAGATCAAATCCCATATTCCCCAATATCCTTTTTTCCAGCCCCCTCTCGGTTCCGATGAAAAGGATGCTGTTTTTTTGATCCCTTTTTAAAAATTCCTCTGCGATGGCAATTCCGGGGAAAAGGTGCCCTCCCGTTCCTCCACCTGCAATGATAATTTTCATATCCCGCTCCTATTTTTTTGCTTATTTTTCATAGGCGGAGATATTCAGGAGTATGCCCACCGCTGTCAGGGACATGATCAATGATGTACCGCCATAACTGACAAAGGGAAGCGCCAGACCCTTAAGGGGGATTAAGCCCATCACACCGGCAATATTGATAAATGCTTCGAGGGCAATAACCATGGTCAATCCTGCGGAAAGAAGAGTGCTGAAAAGATCGGGGGCTTTATAGGAGATCATGAATCCTTTGATAATTAAAACAGCAAAAAGGAAAAGGACAATTACCACACCGATAAAACCACTTTCTTCGGCGATAATCGACAGAATAAAGTCTGTGTGCGGCTCGGGAAGATAAAAAAGTTTTTGCATTCCATCTCCTATTCCCACGCCGAAAGTACCGCCGGAGCCAAAGGAAAGGAGAGACTGAATGATTTGAAATCCTGAGCGCTGAGGATCCTTCCATGGATCAAGGAACGTCGTCAACCTTGCTAATCGATAGCTCTTGTGAAGAAGCAAAAAGATACCGGCGGGGGCGAATAACGCCACAATACCTGCAAGGTGCAATATTCTGCATCCTGAAAGATAGAACATCAACATCATGATGACGGTTATGATGACCGCTGTGCCAAAGTCCGGCTCCAGAATAATCAGCCCGACAATGAGCAATATTACAAGCAGGGGGATCAGAACAGCGCGCTTAAAATCAGTTATGTGAACACTTTTTTTTGTTAAAAAATGCGCAAGAAAGAGTACCACAGAGACCTTGACCACTTCGGTGACCTGGAACGAAAAAAACCCCAGCTTAAGCCACCTGGTGGCGCCTCCAGCCCGGATTCCGACATGGGGTATCAGGAGAAGGATAAGAAGAACCACGGACACAAGAATGCCGGGATAGGCGAATTTTTTTAATTGGTCGTAAGGAATCTTCGTCATCAGTACCATAATCCCCAGGCCGAGGAGTACGAAGAATATCTGTTTTTTGAGAAAGAACTGTCCGTCGTTAAAACGCTTCATGGCAAGGATGGAGCTTGAACTGTAAATCATTACGGTGCCTATGGTGATCAGAATCAACGTCACGAGGAGCAGGATAATATCCAGCCTTTTTTCTGTCTGTGGCAGTTTGAAAAATTTAAAGATTCTTGACGGCATCTTTAAAAAACCTTCCCCGTTCTTTATAATTCGAAAACTCATCAAAGCTTGCACATCCTGGAGAAAGAAGGACAACGTCCCCCGGCGACGAATTATGGTACGCTATCTCAATTGCCTCTTTGAGTGTTGTTGCCTTTGAAGTTTTGACAATTCCGCCAATCAGGTCGTTTATCCTGTCCCTCGCTTCACCAAAGAGAACCAGTTCTTTGACCTTTTCCCTGACAAGGGGAGAAAGGGTCTCAAAATCCCCCTCCTTATCCCTGCCTCCCAGAAGCAAAATGATGGGTCTGGAAAATGTTTCCAGTGCACGTACCACAGCGCCCACATTGGTTCCCTTGGAATCGTCATAGAATGCCACACCATTTTTTTCACAGGTAAACTCTATCCTGTGTGATATTCCTTTGAAATCTGCTATGGCGCTTATAATATTTCCGGGGGAACAACCGCATTCCCTTGCGGCCATTATAGAGGCCATAACGTTCTCTATATTGTGAAGGCCGGGTATCTTGATCATATCAAGAGGATACTCTTCTCTGTCGTTGCCGGTGGTATAATGGATAAGGGTATTGTGGTCCAGATACATACCCTGTGTCACATTTGTCGAAGTGCTGAAAAACTGGACTTTCGAGGACATATTTTTTGCCAGAACAGAGGACCTCGGTTCGTCGGCATTCAGTATAGCGAGATCAGAGTTTTTTTGATTCTCAAATATCCTTTCTTTCGTCATACGGTATGCTTCAAATGACCCGTGATAATTGACGTGGTCGCAGGTGGTGTTAAGGAGAATGGATATAAAAGGATGGAAGTATTGAATCCATTGTAACTGGAAACTGCTCACCTCAACCACAGCATAATCGTCGTCCTGCTTTCCTTCAACATAACCGATCAGGGGATTTCCAATGTTGCCCCCGACAAAAGCTTTTTTCCCTCCCTTTGCCAGGAGCTTCCCTATCAGGGTGGTTGTTGTCGTCTTTCCATTGGTGCCGGTTATGGCAATCATGGGCGGGTTTAAGAATCTATAGGCAAGTTCAATCTCGCTTAGGATCGGTATTTTCTTATTGACAGCTTCTACAAGCAGAATATTGGAAGGAGGAACGCCAGGGGAGGGGATAATCATATCCACTCGGGCCAGAATATCCGGGTCATACTTACAGAATTCACAATTCGCATACGCATTGCCAAGCTCGGAAAAGGCATCCTTCAATCCTGATAAAGGCTTTTCGTCGGTCACGAGGACCACGGCGCCTTTTCCTGCCAAAAAGCGGGCTGAGGCTATTCCTGTCTTTCCCAGCCCGATTACTAATATTCTTTGTCCTGAAAGATTCATAAAAATTGTTTACCTCAATTTCAAGGTGCTGATTGCCACAAGGGCCAGAAGAATGGAGATTATCCAGAAACGAACAATGACTTTTGGTTCGGCCCACCCCTTAAGCTCAAAGTGATGGTGGATCGGCGCCATTCTGAAGATGCGCTTGCCGTTGGACATCTTGAACCAACCCACCTGAAAAATGACAGAAAAGGTCTCGATCACAAATATTCCGCCAACAATGGCAAGAAGAATTTCCTGCTTTGTTATTATCGCTAAGGTACCGAGGGCGCCGCCTAATGAAAGAGAGCCCACATCTCCCATAAAAACCTGGGCGGGGTAGGCGTTGTACCAGAGAAAACCAAGACCTGCCCCCACAGTTGCGCCGCAGATTATGGCAAGTTCTCCTGTTCCCGCGACGTAGGGGATCTGCAAATAATTTGCGATTTTTATGTTGCCGGCAAAATAGGCAAACAGGAGATAGGTCATGAAGCATGTTATCGCCGGACCGATGGCAAGGCCGTCCAGACCATCCGTCAGGTTTACGGCATTGGCAGCGCCGACGATGATAAATGTGGAAAGGAAGATATACCCCCATCCAAGATTGGGGAGTACCGTTTTGAAAAAAGGGAGCGTTACATTGGAAGTGAACCCCGGCTTAATATAGAGAATGGTGCTCACAAAGAGGGCTATGGCGATTTCTCCGAGAAGCCTGATTTTTCCTGAAATTCCCCTACTGCTTTGATTTGTGAGTTTGTTATAGTCATCTATAAATCCTATAAGTCCAAAGCCGACGATGACCAGTATGACAAGCCAGACATAATCAACGGTCAGGTTCGCCCAGAGGAGGGTAGAAATGACAACGGCAAATATGATCAGAATTCCGCCCATGGTCGGAGTTCCCTTCTTTGCAAGATGGGTATCGGGGCCATCCTCCCTGATAGGCTGACCGATTTGGAGGGATTGGAGTTTTCTTATCAGCCAGGGGCCGATAACAAAACAGATTATGAGGGCGGTAACTGCAGCGTAGATTGTCCTGAACGTGATATACCGAAAGACATTAAAAGAGGAATACGTAGTATGAAGCGGATATAAGAGATGGTAGATCACTTTACAATTCCTCTTATTCCATTCCTTAAGTCACCCTCAAGGCCAAACACTTCCATGATTTTCTGAACGGTTTCTTCCATTTTTGTCTGTCGTGATCCTTTAACGAGAATCCAGTCACCCTCCTTCACATAAGATGAGAGATGGCTTATGATTTCATCAGGGGTTTCAAAAAAAAATATCTTATCTTCCGGCATGTTTCTTTTCAATGCCCCCGCTGCCGTCGCCGGGGAGAGCCTTCCTCTGAGGAAAATGGCGCCTACCTCAGTGTCTGCCATAAGACTCCCGATACCTTCATGCATTTCCTCCGCCCGGTCGCCAAGCTCAAGCATATCTCCCATGACTACTATGCTGCTGTGATCTCCCTTTAAATCTTTCAAGGTCTTGAGGGCTTCCCGAAACGATGCAGGGTTGGCATTGTATGTATCATTAATAATGAATACCCCGGTGTTCAATCGATATATCTCCATACGTCCGGAGATGGGTTGAAATGCCGTTAATCCCTGACAGATCGTCCGAAAGTCAATACCCAGGGCCCATGAAGATGCAGCGGCAGCAAGGGCATTTGTGATATTGTGATTCCCAACAGGTGACATGATAATTTCTTGTTGAAACGTTTCAATTTTAAGAGTAAAACTTACCCCCCTGAATCCATTATTTTTGATGTTATCTGCCGAGACATCGGCATGTTTCCTGAACCCGAAGGTTACCGCTCTTCCCCGCCACTCGTCGTCTGATATCAGTAATTTCTCATCGTCGATATTTATAATGGCAACCCCGCTTACCTCCATGTTTCGAAAAAGGTCACATTTTTCTTCTCTCACAGTATCGACGGACTTGAGTCCTTCCAGGTGAGCCGGACCAATATTAGTAATGAGCCCGATGTCAGGTTCTGCAATACGGGTCAGCCTGCCTATCTCACCCCGCGTGTTTGTACCCATCTCCAGGATTACTGCTTCGTGTTGATCATTTATCTGGAGAATGGTCAGAGGAAGTCCGATGAGATTATTAAAATTCCCCTGTGCCTTGAGTACTTTCTTTTTCAGCCCGGCAATACACGCCACCATTTCCTTCGTGGTTGTTTTCCCGGAACTTCCTGTGATGGCAATGACGGTAGCCTTGCTTTTCTTTCGCCAGAAACGGGCTATATCCCCGAGGGCCTTCAGGGTATCCTCAACGCCGATGATGGTTGCATTTTCAAACGCCTGGTTTATTCTTTTTTTCGAATCCTTCTGGACGAGGAAGCCGACAGCCCCATCTCTTATGGCGTCGGCAATAAAATCATGACCGTCAAATTTTTCTCCTTTGAGAGGTATATAAAGATTTCCCGATCGGATTTGTCTCGAATCTGTTGATACGCCATGAAATACCTTCCCCATTGTTCCACTGATTATCGTTCCCCCCGTGGCATCGATAATTTCATTGCAGTGCAGGACGGGAAATGTTTGCTCTGTATTCAACGTTTTTCTCCACACTGTCTATTCATCATGGCCTCTCTGGCGACATGTCTGTCGTCGAAGGGAATCCGATTGTTTCCAATGATCTGGTAATTCTCGTGTCCCTTTCCGGCTATGAGTATGATATCTGATATGTCGGCAAGGGCAACGGCTGTTTCGATGGCTTTTCTCCGATCGGGAATCACGACATAACCTTTTTCATTCGTATTTTTTTCAAGCTCTTCAGGAAGATATTTTTTCACTGAATTTCTGCTTATGCCTGTTTCTATTTCCCCGATTATGGAGAGCGGGTCTTCCGTCCTCGGGTTGTCCGAAGTCAGAATAGCCAGGTCACTCAATGTTGCAGCTGCGTCACCCATGAGGGGCCTTTTCCCGCGATCCCTGTCGCCGCCGCATCCAAAAACGGTAATGACTCTCCTTTTCTTAAACGTGGACAAATTTTGAAGCACGCGTCTCAGGGCGTCATCGGTATGTGCATAGTCCACAAAAATGGCCGGTTCACCGGCGACGCTGACTTTTTCAAGACGACCGGGCACTTGTCTTACATTCTCAATGCCGGTTCGGATGTGCCGTTCGGATATTTTTATTGAAAGAGACGCCGTAACGGCAGCTAAAATATTGTATAAATTAAATTTTCCAATGAGAGGAGAGGATAGGGTAAAATGGGATTGGCCTGTATTGACCTCAGCTGTGATGCCCTCTAGGGAAAGGGCAAACTGATCAACGGTCACATCACATTTGTTCTCTATCCCGTATGTCCGGGAAGGGAGTCCTGTCTTGACCTCGTTGAAGAGCCTTTGTCCCCATGGGTCGTCAACATTTACTATCATACCGTATTCCCGATATTTTTTTCCCGCAGGAATGATTTCATCGAAAAATCGTTTCTTTGCCTGAAAGTAATTTTCCATGGTCCGGTGGTAATCTAAATGATCCTGTGTGAGGTTGGTAAATATTCCTATATCGAAGGAGCAATCATCAACCCTTCTTAAATCAACGGCATGAGAAGCGACTTCCGCAATGACATGAGTGATGCCGACATCTGCCATATTTCTGAGAATCTTCTGCATTTCGTAGGATTCCGGTGTCGTATTGGGAGCAGGCAGTACCGTTTCATTGAAGCGGTAGTTAACCGTTCCTAATACGCCGGTGCTGAACCCCGCCGCCTTAAGAATAGATTCCAATAGATAGGTTATTGTTGTTTTTCCGTTCGTACCCGTCACGCCGATGAGACACAGGTGGGCAGACGGGTTATTATAAAAGTTTTTTCCCAGTATACCTAGCGCCCTGCGGCTGTCTGGAACCTTTACAGCTGTTATTCCGGGCGGAGAGATGTAATCTTTTTCGTGAACGATAAACGTAGCGCCCCTGGCAATTGCTTCCGGAATATAATCATGACCGTCAGACTTAAGTCCACAGACAGCCACAAACAGGTTATTTCTTTCACAGTTTCTTGAATTGTAGCAAATGGCCGCGACGTCTCCCGAAAGGTTTCCAGAGACATGCACAATATCGATATCCTTGATAACTTCCTGTATTTGCACGTTGGTTCCTCAATAGCCAGTGCTGAAAGAAACAGCACAGGAACGATTTTTATGTATTGGCGATCCGGGCTTCGGTTCCTGGTGTACCGCCCAACCACTCCCTGTTATTATAATTTCAATGCCGTTTTCTTTTGCCGTTTTTAGGACATCTCTCATGGTCATTCCTCTGAAATCCGGTATACCCGGCACATCCATGTCGTTTTCCATATCAGCGTGTCTGCTTATTATTTGGGGGGCCGATACGAGCTTCAATTTAATAGTGTTCGTTTTGTCTTCTTCTACAGGGAAAGGACTCTCCCTAATATTAGTTTTGAAGCATGTCAATATCTGTTCACCAATGTTTTTAAAAACGGGTGCCGCCGCAACCCCACCCCACTTATCCCTCTGTGGCTCATCGAGAGTAACAAGAATGGCAATCTGTGGATCTTCGGCAGGGAAAAATCCCATAAAGGAGGTTCGGACTCTTTCAGAAGAATAAACCCGTCTGGAAAAATCGAATTTTTGAGAAGTTCCTGTTTTTCCTGCTACGGCAACGTTTTCAATTTGCGCTTTTTTACCAGTTCCATCACTCTCTCCTACAACGTCTTGCAGTATGGCAGTGAGTCTTTTTGCCGTTTTCGCCGATATGACCTGTCTCACAGGTGTGGGCGCGAATTTTTTTATGACTTGTCCTTTTTTATCCACCACGGCACGTACTATGTGGGGCTTCATCAGTACGCCGTCATTAGCAATGGCGGAAAGAGCCGTGATCAGTTGAATAGCCGTAACGGAAACACCTTGACCAAAGGCGACAGTCGACGTATCAACTCTCGTCCAGTTTTGTGATGCTCTCAGAATTCCACTGACCTCGCCGGGAAGATCGATTCCCGTTTTTGAGCCAAATCCAAAATTCCTAATGTAGTGATAAAATTTTTCTTTTCCAAGTCTCTCGGAGACCTTTATACATCCAATATTGCTTGAATATTTCAAAATATCATGAAAGGTAAGATGACCGTACTTTTTTCTGTTTGCCTCATGGAATACTCTGTCTGAAACGGCATATGTTCCATTCTCGCAATAAAATCTGTCGGTTTCTTTGACGACATTCTCTTCGAGGGCTGCCGCTGCGAGAAAAGGTTTAAAGGTTGAACCCGGATCGAAACTATCAGTAATAACCTTGTTTTTCCCCTTTCCGACGTTATAGCTGGAAAATTTGTTTGGATCGAATCCTGGTTGATCAGCAAGGGCCAGAATTTCACCGGTTTTTGGGTCCATGACAATGACAAAACCGCCTTTTGCGCCTTTTGCCGTAATCGCTTCCGTCAAATTTGATTCAACGATATGCTGGATGCGGCTGTCGATCGTTAAAATGAGATTATATCCCTCTTCCTGTTGAATGAGAGGTTTTTCAATTCGTGGAGACAATCGACTTCCTCTGGCATCGCGCGCCCAAGTTAACTTTTCCGGAGTCGCTTTTAAATAGTTGTCATATTTTAACTCCAGTCCTTCAAGGCCGGTATAGTCTAACCCCACGAATCCAATGAGGCGGCCGGCCAGTTCCCCGTTGGGATAAAAGCGTTTTGGTTCCTTAATTAAAAAGACACTGTCGATGTTCAATGCTTCGATTCTGCTTGCCTGATCAGCAGGGATTTTCCTTGCTAACCAACAGAAGTTTTTTGATCCTGAAAGTTTTTTTACAAGAGAGACCTTATCGATGTTAAGAATGGGAGCTACTTTTTCGGCGACTTCAGCGGGATTGGTAATTTTTGATGGATCGGCGCAGACAGAGCTTACCATAGTGCTTGCAGCAAGTTTCTCACCATTACGATCAAATATAATACCCCTTTCCGGTTCAACTTGCAGGGTCTTTATGTGTTGCCTTTCTGCAAGGTCTTTCAATATTTTCCCCGAAAGTACCTGAATCTGGAATGCTCTTGATATAAGGGCAATAAAAAGCACCAGAAAAAATACCAGTAGTGTAACAATTCTGAATTTCAACCACTTTTTTGATTCACCGGTCATTGCAGCAATTCCTGGTTATTATCAGCCCGGTTTGTGGCCGGGAGCGCATCCCGTTGTATGAATGTCTGCCTTAGCGGGAAGCTCCGCCCTGTGGAGGGGGAACTTCACTTTTTACGAAATCATCATTATTGAGGATTATGACCTGATCTCTCGTAGGATAGGTCATCTGCAGTTTCTCTTTGGCGATTGTCTCAAGGCGTTGGGGCGATTTCAGTGTCGCAATTTCAACTTTCAACTTCCTCTGTTCTTCGAGGAGTCTTTCTTTTATGCTTATTTCTTCGGCAGTCATGTATTCGAGTTCCGTCATACGGATATGTGACCATACATAAACAAGGGCAACCGCCATAAGCACAAGAGTAACAAATATAAACGGCGAATATTTTAATCCGGCAGCTACCTTCTCCTCAGTACACACATTCCCATGAATAACTTCTTCCGACTGCATTCATCAAATCCTCTCTGCTGTTCTTAGCTTGGCACTTCTTGACTTCGGATTCGATTCAATTTCAGTATGCTCCGGTTGTGTAGGTTTTCTGGTCAATACCTGCAACTTGGCTTTCCTGTGACAGGCGCATATGGGAAACCTTGGGGGACAAATGCATCCCTTTTCCCATGAGCGAAAGCCGTTTTTCACAATTCTATCTTCCAGGGAATGAAACGATATAATAGAATAACGCCCCGACTTTTTGAGTACATCGATTCCACGATTTATGGCATCATAGAGATTGAGAAGCTCATTATTGGTGTATATCCTGATAGCCTGGAATGTTTGGGTTGCAGGGTGAATTTTTTTGGACTTGAATCGCGAGGGTAATGCATTAACAATAATGTCGGCTAATTCAGCCGTTGTTTTGATCGGAGATACCTTTCTTCGAGCCGAGATCATCCTTACAATCCTTTCCGCCATTATCTCCTCACCGTAATCTTTAATGATCCCCTCCAGTTCTTTTTCCGGAAACGTATTGATAATATCGTAAGCACAGATCCCTCGACTCTGATCCATCCGCATATCAAGGGCGGCATCCAAGGAAAAGCTGAAGCCCCTGTCCGCCGTTTTCAGTTGATGAGAAGAAACTCCTAAATCGAGGAGAATACCATCAACTTCCTTAATGTTCAGATTGTCTAAGATTATATTGATATCTGCAAAATTACCCTTTACAAGGATCTTCCTGTTGCCAAAGGGCTTTAAGTGTTCTTCTGATTCATGGAGTGCGTCATCATCGACATCGATGCCTATTAATAAGCCGTCAGGAGCGGTTTCTCGAAGAATCTCGAAGGCATGGCCTCCTCCTCCTACGGTTCCATCTACGTAGATTCCCCCTGACCGGCAACGGAGGGATTCAATAACCTCTCTCTGCATGACTGGTATATGAAAGGAATGCATTTCATAGGCCCTTGATTATATACCTAAATCCGCCATGTATTTGCTGAAACTATCGATTTCACTTGCAGTTTTCTTCATCTCTTCATCGAAACGCCCTTTGCCCCATATCTCTATGACTTTAATCATGCCTGCCAGAACGATATCCTTCTCAAGGGCTGCATATTCTCTCAGATTGGGAGGAATCAAAACCCTACCCTGACTGTCAATAGAACAATCTACAGCGCCGGACATGAAGAAACGCTGGAATGCCCTGACTTCTCTTCTCAGGAGAGACTGATGGCTGACCTTTTCTTCTATGATCCGCCATTCATCATAGGGAAAGACCATCAAGTAATTGTCCCAGTTTGTGATAACCAGTCTGTTGTCGTATTTCTCGGCGAAAACTTCCCGCAGCCTTGCCGGAAAGATGATCCGGCCCTTGTCATCTATGGAATGATAATATTGGCCTCTGAAGACGGACATGGGAATATTTCCTCCACAATAAACCACTTTACTCCACTGTGGCTAACTATAAGGAGGTAAAATTTGTTTGTCAAGAAAAAAATCAATCTTTTTTTCTTTCGATTTGATACTTTAAAACCGCTTTATTGTGAGCTGAGAGGTTGGATGAGAATTGGTGGGAGCCGTTATTATTAGACACAAAATACAGATAATCGACAGGGGCAGGGTAAAGCGCCGCATTTAATGAATCAATGGCCGGATTTGCGATAGGGCCGGGAGGTAATCCATTGATAACGTATGTATTATAGGGGGTGTTTCTCATGAGGTGTTTTCTTTTAATAGTTCCACTAAAATATTTGAGGTCATAAATGGCTGTAGGATCGCTTTGCAGTTTCATCCCCTTTTTCAGTCGATTGTGAAAGACAGCCGAGACTGAAGGTTTTTCATCTTTATCCCCCGATTCTTTTCCGATTATGGAGGCCATTGTTATAATCTGGGGTATTGTCATGCCGAGTTCATCTGCCCTTTTTCGCATCTTTGGAGTAAACATTTTCCAGAATTGATTTACCATAATCCTCATGATATCCTTTGCGCCCATTGATTTGTCAAATATATATGTGTCCGGATACAGATATCCTTCTGCGCTGGCGCCTTCTATACCTAAAGACGCAAGGAATTTTCTGTCTGAGGAAAGGGAGAGAAACGCATTCTCTTCGACCAATTTGAAAGTGGCCAGAGGGGCGGCAATTTCACGTACCGTGTAATCCTCGGGAATGGTAACGGTATATGCAATGATGTCACCCTTGACCAATTTACTGATGATTTCCATCGGGGACATTGAGGTTGCCAGTTCATATTCGCCTGCTCTGATATGGCCCTGTGCGTTTTTTGAAATCACCAAAAAATAAAAGAGATGCTTGTGCTTTATCAGCCCCGCTTTTTTAAGAATGTCGACTGATTGAAGAAAGCTGGTGCCTCTTGGAATATCAACGGTAACGGTGACATTTTTATTGTCCACAGGGCTGACGGCATAGTGTACAGTTACTATAATAAAAATGAACAGAACCATACCAAAGGCGGTAAGGCTCTTTCTGTATTTATGAATGTTTTTTTTCATTTTCATGAATCTATTTTGCTTACGAACAACGAATATTTTCATGACTTCCCCGGGAATTCAGATATCCCTGGAGAATCAAAGTGGCGGCAAGTTTATCGATTACTGTTTTCCTTTTTTCCCTTCGCATATTAGCCCGAATCAGGACTTCTTCAGCCTCTTTTGTCGTAAGGGTTTCATCCCATTTGACAACAGGAACGGAGAATGTGGATTCTAAAAGCCGTGCAAATTTGCTGACTTTTTCGCATTGAATGCCTTCAGTGCCGTCAAGTTTTATCGGGTAGCCGATTACAATTTTTTCCACGTTATACGTCCTGATAAATCCGGCTATCTTTTCGATGTCCTGCCTCCGATTTTTTCGGGTGATGGTGGCAAGGCCCTGGGCGGTGATTCCCAGTTCATCACAAACCGCAACACCGATTCTCTTACTGCCGTAATCGAGACCAAGTATCCTCATAGGAATCGTAATCCTTTATAATTTTGTTATGCTAACAAATATAAGCTAATTTTTTCAATAGGAAATTTGAACGAATTGCAATTGTATAGTGAATAGTATGATGCAGTAATCTCCATTGTGTGGAAACTTTACTAGTCTATCGAGGGGACATGAATGCAAAAAAGCGGGTTTTTGCTATTGTTAATTACCAGGTAGTTTGTTATTTAGGTCGAATGAAACATATTGTCATAGGTACAGCCGGACACGTTGATCATGGGAAGACAGCCCTTATCAAGGCCCTCACCGGTATCGACACGGACAGGCTCAAAGAAGAGAAGGAGAGGGGGATAAGCATAGAGCTTGGTTTTGCTTCTCTGACCCTTCCAAATGGTCAGGCATTTGGCATTGTGGACGTACCCGGACATGAGCGATTCATAAAAAATATGGTGTCCGGAGCGGCCGGTATCGATATGGTGATCCTGGTCATCGCGGCAGATGAAGGTGTTATGCCCCAAACCCGCGAACATTTCCATATTTGCTCGCTCCTCGGTATTAAAAGAGGTATCGTTGCCCTCACCAAGATCGACATGGTTGAGGAAGAATGGCTCGATCTGGTGAATGATGACATTCATAAATTTTTGAAAGGGACTTTTCTGGAAACATCTCCCGTTGTTCCGGTTTCTTCAGTGACGGGTGCAGGTCTTAAGGAATTGCTGGATGCCCTGGATAAAGCGGCTTCAGAGATAGAAAAGGAATCGGACGCAGGTCTTTTCCGGTTGCCTGTTGACAGGGTATTTACCATGAAGGGATTTGGGACGGTCATTACGGGAACCCTGATTTCCGGAGATATAAAAGTGGGCGAAGAAGTAGAAATATTGCCGCGCGGGATCATCGCTAAGATTCGGGGCATTCAAATCCATAATCAGAGTGCGGCCCTCGCTGAGGCAGGCCAGAGGACAGCCATAAATCTGCAGGGGGTTGAAAAAGCCACGATTATCAGAGGAGATGTTCTTGCTCGGCCTGAAACGCTCAAGCCGTCGAGACGTCCGGATGTAAGCATTGAGTATCTGTCAAGTAACGACAGAAGATTGAAGAACAGGAACCTGGTTCGATTTCATGCAGGAACAAGTGAGATCATCGGTCGGATAATACTCCTTGATCGTGATGAGATCGAGCCTGGAAGTAAGAGCTACGCACAGATTATTCTTGAGTCTCCGATTGTCGCAATGGCAAGAGACAGGTTTGTCATAAGGAGCTACTCGCCGGTTACGACAATCGGTGGGGGAATAGTTGTCGACCCTCTTCCCATGAAGCATAAAAGAAATTCTGAAAAGGTTCTCCGGGAATTTGATACGTTGTGTAGCGCTCCTGATTCAGAGAGAGTGGCAGCCATTATTGAGCGGTCAGGCATCGAGGGTATTGATATACTTCAGCTTGTGATGAGAACGGGAATTCAACAAAAGCCCCTCACGGACATTCTCAAATCCATGTGTTCGAAAAGACAGGCCGTTCTTTTAGATGGTGATGAATCGAAGGTTATCTCTTTTCCCGTTTATCAGAACCTCCAGAGACGGATTCTTCTTGAAATGCAGGCTTATCACGAAAGGTATCCCTTAAAGGAAGGTGTTTTAAAAGAAGAGTTGCGGAACATTGCAGGAGAATTCGTCGGCACAAGGCCTTTCAATATGGCTGTCAGAGATCTTGAGCGCAATGGAGAGATAACCGTTGAGAGGGAAAATCTTCGTATGTCGGGACACCGTGTGGATTTGAAGGGAGATCTTGAGGATCTGCGGAGCACGATCGCCAAGATCTATATCGAATCAGAGCTTACCCCTCCTTCCATCAGGGAGGTTATGGAAAAATTGATAAGAAGAAACTCGCCGAGAGTGTCTTTAATGTAATGTTCAAAGAAGGTTCTCTGATAAAAATTAATGAAGATCTTTACTTTCATAGAGAAGTTCTTCTCAGACTCAGGGAAAATTATAAAAACCTCCTTTTGAGAGATGGAAAGGCAACACCGGCAAGCTTCAAAGAGTTGACGGGTCTTTCAAGGAAATTCATCATTCCGTTGATGGAATATTTTGATATCGCAAAGCTCACTATCAGGGCGGGTGATCATCGTATCCTGAGAGAGAAATAGAGAGAAGTAAAGGAATGATGATAAAAGCCGATAGTGAAAGATTCGACATTCATGCATACAGTAGTGACCGATTCACGAAAACATCAGTGGATATCGTCAAAGAGGTGCCGCTCGAAATATTTCTCAATGGCCATAGGGTTATAACCATTGCCTGCAATGGAAATCATAGGGAGGAACTTGCCGTAGGATTTCTCAGGTCGGAAGGATTCATCAGGACTGCAGCAGACTTGATGAAAGTGGAAGTTTCTGATAAGCGAAACGCCGTTTCTGTCTTTACAAAAGGTGAAACGCGAATTCCTTCAAATGAACACCATGCAGGGAAGACCATTGCGTCGAGTGGAGCCCGCGGCTGGGAACGGGAAAGTATGGAGCATGCACTGGAGAATTTACGGGGGAACCTTACCCGCATTTCTCCCCAATGCGCATTCACTCTTGTGGAAAGCCTGATTGATTCATCACTCCTCCACGGTGTAACAGGCGGCACCCATTCTGCTGCTCTGGCTTATGGCGATAGTATTATCGTTTTGAGAGAAGATATCGGGAGACACAACACCATTGATATGCTGGGCGGCTATGCCCTCCTTAATGAAATGGACTGCTCGGATAAGATCATCGTAAGAACGGGGAGAGTTTCTTTAGAAATTGTTAACAAGGTCTGGAATCTGGGAATTCCGATACTCATATCCCTTTCGGTTCCGACAACGACTGCCATTCATGCATCCATGGAGGCGGGAATAACCATGATAGGGTCTGTAAGGGGTGGGAAAATGAATGTGTATTGTCACGAATGGCGGGTGTCTATATGAAGATAAAAACTATGTATATCAAGGATCTAAAGCCTGGAGAGAGAGTCAGCGGGTCATTTCTTGTGATGGAGAAAAATATAGCTTTTTCTCAAAAGGGATCCCCGTATCTGAACATCCGTCTTAAGGACAAAACGGGCGAGGTTGACGGTAAGATCTGGGAAAACGCGGTCGAGTGGGACAAAGTGTTTAAAAAAGGGGATGTAATCCAGGCTCAGGGAGGAGCAGTCAGTTTTAAAAACACCGTTCAAATTTCCATAACAGGCGTCAAGAAGGTTGATGATGCCGACATCGATCTGTCCGAATATTTACCTGTTGCAAAGGAAAACAGTGATGTGATGTTTACAGACCTCATGGCTTTTATCGAGAAGATCGGTACACCCTGTCTAAAGGCACTGTTACACGCATTTTTCAATGACGAGAAGATAACGGCCTTGTTTAAAAAAGCCCCTGCAGCAAAAGGTTTTCATCAGGGCAGACTGATCGGGCATATTGTTATCGGTATAGAAATGCTGGATGCCAAGATTGCCGCTTTAGAAGAATTCCCGGAGCACTTGGCTATGGAACTCCGGCATCTCATACTGAGCCATCACGGCACTTACGAGTTTGGGTCACCAAAGCGTCCGAAGACTCTGGAGGCTTTGATCGTGCATTTCATTGATGATCTCGATGCCAAGGTTAATGCCTTCCAGGAATTCATTGTAGATTCCGACGATGATTCGAACTGGACTCCCTTCCACAGGTTGCTTGAAAGGTTTATCTATAAAGGATAGAAAAAACCGGACGGCGTCTGTTCATGCTTCTCAATGCGATATTCAGGAAAGATTTAAGGACCTTTTAAGTATCTGATTATATAAAAAAGGTGTATTAACTTCGATGATTTTTTTGCATCATATCCGTCCGATCCTTTTCGGGTAGCATGCATCCATCCAGACAATTACCGACGCATTTACCATTACAGGGTTCGGTGTGAACCGTGATGCTGGTATTGGGGAAATGATCTTTAATGCTTTTGGATAACTTATCGGTAATGTCGTGAGATTCCTCAACAGACATAGCGGGATCTACTTTAATATGGAAGTCGACAAAGCGGAAATTTCCGGCCTTGCGCGTGCGCAATCGATGGAATCCGTGTATGACCGGCCGGTGTGTCACGATCAAATGGCGGATCCAAGCCTCTTCATCTGCGGGAAGCGTAACATCCATCAAATCCTGGGCCGATTGAAGCGTCAGTCTATATGCAGCTCCTATAATCAACAACGCGACACCGATCGCGGCAATCGGGTCCAGCCAGTGGATTTTAGGGTCAATCAAAAACTGGTGACCTGCCCAGATCAGGGCAAGACCTGCC
>JAPLJS010000014.1 GCA_026388545.1 Deltaproteobacteria bacterium | reverse complement strand
GCGAATCGCGCTGCAAAGGAAAAATCTGCGTCTCCATGCGCGTCGAGAGAGATCGCCATTGAAGGAACACCCATAATAACCCCCTCCGTAGCTGCCGAGACGGTCCCTGAATAGAGCACATTGATCCCGACATTGGCGCCTGAATTGATCCCCGATACTACCAGGTCAACCGGTTTATCCGACAATTCTTTAATTCCGATCTTTACACAATCCGCCGGCGTCCCGGTCACGGCATATCCCAGAAACTGCCCATACTTCCGGGCCTTCCTGACCATCAAGGGGCGAAAGAGTGTAATCGCATGGCCCACGGCGCTTTGTTCGACTTCGGGTGCGACGATCAAACAATCCGCATCCTTTGAAAGTTCCTGATAAAGGGCACTCAAACCCTTCGCATATATGCCGTCATCATTTGTAAGAAGGAATCTCATGATTAACCTATTTTGTTATTCTCCCATTACGTTACAAAAAGGATTCAGCTGACCGCTTTCAGCTTGTGTTGGGGAGGGCAGCAACTTTTTCGGAGATGAACCGCCTATTTAATCTGTATAACTTGTCCATCTTTTACCATCAAAACGAAGGCCTCCTTTTGGACATCTCTCGCTCCTGCAAATGATGTCTTTCCCGTTACGCCACGATAATTCTTCAATCTCAGCATGCCGTCTCTGAATTGGTCTCTTGTCTTGATATCATCATCTTCGATAGTTTTTATAATAATGTTCGTCGCGTCATAAACAAGGGCTTCTATAACGTCCGGCTCCCGGCTATAGTTTGTATAAAAGATGTCAATAAAGTCATTGGTTTCAGGATAAAAACTGTTCCGAGAAAAACTGTCTACAAAAATGGCTCCTTCAAGATATTCACCACCAGTCTTTAAAAGAACCGGAGAATTCCAGCTGCCTGCACCCAGCAGTTTAATACCTCGAATATTATGAAAAGCCAACTGGGGTAAGATCATGCTTATCCTTTCAGGGGAATCGGGAATAAAGAGGGCATCGAAGTCAATAACCGGTTTGTACTCATCTTTATTATTCCTATATTCTTTTCCTTCTGAAGAAGTTCCTTTTATTCGGGTTATCGCTTTAATCTCATCACCAAAATCCGTCTGTGTTTTATCGTAAAACTTGGCTCCCCGGATTTCTCCCCCCTGGCGCAGAACCTCGTCCCTGAATAACCTTTCCATTTCACGGCCGTAAGGATCGTCCGGATAAAGGACAGCAAATCTGCTTATATCCATATCTCCGATGGCATATGTAACAAGTCTCCTGATCTGCATATGATTGGTCATGTAATTCCGGAAGACGTAATTACCAATATCGGTAATCTTTTCCTTCTGGGTAAGGGTTATTATAGGGATTTTTAATTTTTGAGCTTCCCTGGCTGCATCAATGGCTTCGGTGTTGCCGAGGGGACCGAGTATACAGAGTACCCCGTCCTGAACAGCAAGTTTGGTTACAGCCGCCTTGGCAGTTTCCGGCTTGCTTTTCGAATCTTCAATTATCAATTTAAACGGACTTTTTACTGCCGGATCAAACACACCCGAGGCGAGGATAATAGCCTCAAGAGCCCTGTTGCCGGAAGCAGCATACCGTCCTGTAAGGGGAAGAATACAACCAATGGCATAACGATCCACCGGTTTAGGAACTATCGCCTTCTGTTTTCTCTCAGTTATTAATTTATCTTTCGCTGTTGCTTTCTCACGCGCATCAACAGGAAATAGTATACCAGTATTCAATACCAGCGCCATCAATACTAACGGCAATATGAACAATTTTTTCAAATGAGGTTCTTCTCCCATGTAGTTGTAATAGGATTCGAGGATTCAGCTGAAAGCTTTCAGCTAATGTTGAAGATGTTATCAACTTTCTCGGAGATGATCCATAGTTCTTTCTTGTATTCTATATGAAAGGAGGCTTTCCGTCGATAAAAAAATGCCCGGTAATCCATCATAATGAATCCCGGGCATGCAAAGTTATTGGTGAATTACTTTTTTACTTCCTCGAAATCAGCATCAACTACATCATCATCCTTCTTAGCGGCGCCAGACTGTTCTGCCGATGGACCGCCGTGTGCTCCAGTATCTGCACCTGCCCCTGCCTGCGAAGCCCCGGCTTTGGCATACATAGCCTCAGCAAGTTTGTGCGAGGCATTGGTCAGTTCTTCCTGGGCGCTCTTAATGGCATCGATGTCATCCCCTTCGATAGCCTTCTTTACTTTTACAATAGCATCCTCGATTCGCGCCTTTTCCGCGGCATCTACCTTATCTCCGAACTCCTTGATATTCTTCTCTACACTGTAAGCCATAGAATCCGCCTGGTTTCTGGCCTCTATAAGCTCCTTCTTTTTCTTATCTTCCTCTGCGTGAGCTTCTGCTTCTTTAACAAGTTTCTGTATTTCTGATTCAGTCAAACCGCTCGATGCCGTGATCTTGATGCTCTGCTCCTTTCCCGTTCCAAGGTCTTTTGCAGACACATGAACAATGCCATTGGCATCGATGTCAAAGGTCACCTCAACTTGCGGTACGCCTCTCGGCGCCGGCGGTATTCCAACCAGTTCAAATCTCCCCAGTGTTCTGTTGTCCGCCGCCATGGATCTTTCACCCTGGAGAACGTGGATACTTACAGCGGGCTGATTGTCTGCCGCTGTCGAAAATATCTGGCTCTTCCGGGTGGGAATCGTTGTATTTTTCTCGATCAGTTTCGTCAACACACCACCCAGTGTCTCTATTCCCAGGGACAGTGGCGTCACATCCAGCAGGAGGACATCCTTAACATCACCCGCAAGGACACCTGCCTGGATGGCCGCACCAATAGCGACCACCTCGTCGGGGTTGACCCCCTTGTGAGGTTCCTTTCCAAATATCTCTTTCACCTTCTGCTGAACCCGCGGCATACGGGTCATACCGCCAACAAGAATTACCTCATCGATATCTTTCGGCGTCAGATTTGCGTCCTTAAGCGCGGTCCTGCAAGGCTCGACTGTCTTTTCAATCAGATCCTCAACCAACGCTTCCAGCTTGGCCCTCGTTAGTTTCATGGTCAAGTGTTTCGGCCCTGATGCATCGGCGGTAACAAAAGGCAGATTAATATCCGTTTCCATAACGGTGGAAAGTTCCATCTTCGCCTTCTCTGCCGCTTCCTTGATCCGCTGAAGGGCCATCCTGTCATTCCGAAGATCGATCCCGTAATCTTTTTTGAACTCCGTGGCAATAAATTCAATCAGCCGCTGGTCAAAGTCTTCGCCACCTAAATGGGTATCTCCATTCGTCGATTTGACTTCAAAAACGCCGTCTCCCAATTCGAGGATGGAGATATCGAACGTCCCCCCGCCAAGATCAAATACCGCGATCTTCTCATCTTTTTTCTTATCAAGACCATAGGCAAGGGCCGCTGCTGTCGGTTCATTAATGATTCGGAGTACGTTCAATCCGGCAACTCTTCCTGCATCTTTTGTGGCTTGCCTCTGAGAGTCATTGAAGTACGCAGGAGTTGTAATAACCGCATCGGTTATCTTCTCTCCCAGATAATCCTCCGCAGTCTGTTTCATCTTAGTCAGAACAATGGATGATATTTCTGCCGGACTATAGCTCCTTCCCTTTACAGTCACTTGGGCGTCACCATTGGCGGCTTCCGTAATTTTGAAGGGACAAATCTTCTTATCGTACTGAGCCTCTTTGGAGTTATATTTCCTCCCGATGAGTCTCTTTATGGCATACACGGTATTTTCAGGGTTGGTTACCGCCTGCCTTTTGGCAACCTGACCAACCAGCCTTTCATCGCTATCGGTAAACGCCACCATGGAAGGCGTGGTCCTGCCACCTTCCTGATTTGCTATTACAACGGGATCTCCTCCTTCCATAATAGCAACACATGAATTTGTCGTTCCTAAATCAATCCCTATGATTTTCCCCATATTAATAATCCTCCTTGATATCTAATCTCCCGTTTATTCATTCTTTGCAATTTTCCATCTTTGCTCGTTTACAAACAGAAACCTTGGCCGGCCTCAATAATCTCCCATTCAGAAGATATCCTTTTTCCAGTTCCTCGACGACCTTATTGTCCTCATGGGCGTCACTCTCAACCTGAAAGAGAGCTTCATGGATATTCGGATCAAAAGCTTTATCAGCGCAGTCAATTTTCTGGACGCCGTGTTTTTCCAGACAACCCAGGAACTGATCCTGGAGCATCTTCAATCCTTTTCTAAATGTCTCGAAATCACCAGAGTTACCGGCATGCTGTAACGCTCTGTCCATACCGTCTACGAGCGGTAAAATATCCTTAATCAGATTTTCATTCCCGTATCTTATTGAATCAGACTTCTCTCTGATTGCACGTTTTTTATAATTCTCAAGCTCCGCAATTGCGCGAATATACTTGTCGTAATTTTCGGCTGACTCTTTTTCCTTTTCCTTCAGTTTCGCCATTAAATCGCTTTCATCGAGAGTCTTGTGTCCTTCCTCGCGCTTTTCCTGAATATCCGGCGTCTCTCTTATCTCTTCCCTTTTTGTTTTTTTACCCATGCTCCTTTAGCCTGTCCTTTCAAAATTCCGCTATGGCTTCCGAAACAAACACCTATTTCACATCCGGTCTCTGAAATAGCTTAAAGTCTATCATCTCGCAGATTACATGCCCCACCGTAATGTGGATTTCCTGTATACGGGGGGTGCTGTTGGAAGAAACATTGAGGGAGTAATCTACCATCTTCGCTACCTGACCCCCATCTTTCCCTGTCAGACCGATCGTAACCATTCCGATCTTTTTCGCCACTTCAATGGCTTTTATTATATTCGGGGAGGAACCGCTGGTGCTTATCCCCCAAGCCACATCGCCCGCCTGACCTATCGCCCTGATCTGCTTGCTGAAAATTTCAGAAAAATCATAATCGTTACCAATGCTTGTAATTATGGACGTATCGGTACTCAGGGCAATTGCCGGAAGTGGCGGTCGTTCTATGATAAAACGGTTCACAAATTCTGCTGCGAGATGCTGGGCATCTGCTGCGGAACCACCGTTTCCAAAAAGCAGTATTTTGTTTCCTGCTTTCAAGGCTGCGGTGATTACCTCTACAACACTGACGATCCCTTCAAGATTTTCACCGACGAAAACATCTTTAAGGTGACCGCTCTCTTTAAATATCTTTACAATATGATCTTCCATATCTTTACTCACAGCTTCATCTTACCAAGGAAATTTGCGGCTAATATATTTATCACCCCCTCTCATGTCAAGGGTAGGACACTGATTTGTTGATTAATCATCTTAGGGATTAGGGATCAGGGGGCAGGGGTTAGTTGCTTAAGCACAATATCTTCAAATAACACTCTCGTATCTTTTCCTGTCTCTCAGTTCTGCCAGTTTGCCTCTATTCCAGCCGGATATCCGGCTGAAATACTGGGTAATCCTCGCTATACCCTCCACCTCTTCAGATCCGCAGAAGTCACATTTTTCTCTGAGATTCCTGAATGTCGCCTCACAAAGTTTGCAGGTTGTAAACTCGGGAGAAAAGACAACCTGATCATTCTCAGTATCCTTAAATACCTTCATGATGAATTTGGCAAGTTCCTCCTTGGAAGGCCGGGTATCTCCGAGCCAAACATGGGTAACGGCCCCTCCCCTTATGAAGCGATGAAATCGACCTTCCTGCTCGACACGTTCCATGGGACAGGTTGCGGCAGATACATTGAGATGGGTTGAATTCGTATAATACACCTCTCCCCGTGCAAGAGTACCTCTGACAAAATGACCCGCCTTCGGAGAAAAATATTTAAGATCAAGCCGTGCAAAGCGGTGAGAGGTAGTTTCCGCAGGTGTCTGTTCCAGAATAAAATGTAAGCCATATTTTTGACTGAGTTTCCTGGTCTCATCCCTCATATGAGCAATTACTTTCAAACCAAACGCAAGTGCTTCCTCCGACTCGTGCAACTGACTGCCTCTATGTATCTGGACAAGCTCGTTAAGTCCCACAATCCCCATAAGGTAGCACGCATGTTCCATCCTCAGAAACGGTAAGCCGTCTCTGCTCATGGCAAGCACAGCAAGGGGTCCTTCATCGCCATAGGAAAGGAGCTTCTCAATAAAATCCCTCTTCTGGATGTGGGCTTTTGCCATCAGTTCCATACGTTCCGAAATCAGTAGAAACAATGCATCCTCCTCTCCTTCAGCCCTGTACCCAAGCCTCGGGAGGTTCAGTGTCACATTCTGTATTGCCGAACACCTCATCTTCCAGGAAGTTTTCGCTTCCTCAAAGAGATTTTCCTTCTTCTCATGGATTGAAACACCGCACTCGTAAGCCTTGATCATCCGCTGACGATCGAAGAGGAAACAGGTATTTCCCTTTTCACCGGCTACATCGCAGATATGATGGAGAAAGTCTTCATACCCCGGTGTCTGAAAAAACGCTTCCGTAATGTGAACAAGTGGTCTCGGGTAAATAAACGGCTTCCCCGTACCATCCCCCTTCTTAAAGACCTCGAAAAGGGCCCATGCAAACCTCCGGGCATCGGTTATAAAATCTTCGTAGTTACTGCCGGTCAATTCACCTCCCGGACCGATAATTGGTACGTTCCGAAGATGTTCCGGAACATCCCAGTAGAGATGGATATCAGTGAACATGGATTGCCCGCCTCTGGCAGAGGTCAACTGGGAAAATTCATAAATGAGCATCTGGGCGAATTGCCTTACTTCTTTATCACTCATCTCTGACAGATAGGGTGCGAAGGAGAAATTAACGGCATCCCAGCCGATAACACCGGCAAAATGCCCCTGCAGGATGGCGCCGAACCGCACCATATGGGCCAGGAGTACCTCCGCATGCTTGGCTGGTTTCGCAACCGTCAGCGAATGAGGAAGATTCAAACCGAACTTCTTAATATATTCAAGGGACTGGCAGGAACTGTAAGGCCTGTCGATATATCCCAGAGAGTGAAGATGGATGTCCCCCATGATATGCGCATCTCCCACATCCTGAGAAAATACTTCATAGAGTGAGAATTCCTTTTTTATCCCTTCAGCGAGGATCAGATTTGTACCTTCCGGACCATGAGGCACATTGGCGTTCTCCTTGTTCTGATGGAGGATTAACTGCCGTACATCATAAAGGGGAAATCCCAGCAGCGCGTGCATCTTTCTTGCCTGTTCGAGGCCCCTCTCGATGAGCTTAGCATCCACCAGTTCCCTGATCAGGGGTGTCGTCAGCAGGCTGATCCCGGATGCAATGATCTGCTTTTCGACCTCTCTGCTGATTATTTCCGCCGTATCGATATCAATATTTGTCTCACGGATCAGGGCATCAACAATCCTCTGCCGGTTCCATCTGGTGATATCCTCGCCGGAAGTCTTCACAAACAGTGTAATGTCTGTTGTTTCCTCATTCGCCATCTTTAATATCCTATGCTAAATCCTTTCAATACGAGTATATAGTTTTAAAAATTGCAGCACTTCAGCCATTACGAATATCTCCCTCTTGTCGATATGAAACTATATTTACGAAATGTTTTCCGGAAGTATTTCACGAGCACGTTAGACATTTGTCTTCATAGCAACCGCTAAGGTACTGAGCGTCTTTTCGGCAGCCAGTGAAATTTCCGCGTCATTATTGTGGTTCAGAGAAAATACCCTGAAATGGACGACTCTGGCGGGGATAAACCGGTAGATATCCTTTAACGGCTCCGGCGACGTCACTCCCGTCGCCGGGTTGAAGATATTAACCCTTTTTCCTGTCTCTGCCATGGGATTAATGGGCCGTGTGTCCTGAGTTGCAAGATCGACGCGGAATGGAATGCCTTTTAATCTCTCGGGCAGAAAATCTCTGATTTGTCTTTCATAATCACCGGCATTGGAAAACCGGGTCCCTTTCTGTATCTGATCAACAGAT
>JAPLJS010000013.1 GCA_026388545.1 Deltaproteobacteria bacterium | reverse complement strand
ATTAACCGGAACTCAAGGGGTTATTATCCCAGCCTTGAATGTTAAAGATCTAATGCTAAGAAAGGATGTAGTAACGTCTGTAGCCGAAAACAATTTTCATATCTATCCCGTGAGTACCATTGATGAAGGCATTACCATTCTGACAGGAATTGAAGCGGGGAAGGTGGATGAAAGCGGCAATTCTCCGGCTGATACAGTTAACCGTCGAGTGAATGAGAAACTGAAAACCCTCGCCAAAAGTATAAAATCGGCAGGAGAAGAAGATCATAGCGACGAAATTAAACCAGAAAATACATAATTTTACAAAGAAAGGAGAGGACATGGTTAAACGAAAAAATTGGTTGTTGATATTGTTTATCGGTATTTTTCTCATTTCGGGGTGCTTACCCCTGGTGGTTGGCGGCGCTGCTGTCGGCACAGGTTCTGGAACTTACTTCTATATTAATGGTGAGCTAAAAACAGATTACTACCATTCTTTTGATAAGGTATGGTCCGCTTGTGAAAAAACGATAGCGGATATGCACGGTTTAGATGTTGAACCGGAAAAGGAAATCGGTACAGGGAAGATTTCTGCAATCATCGACAACGAGAAAGTTGTTTTTATCGTTCAATATAAGGCAAAAAACGTCACTACTGTTGCTATACGAGTCGGCATTATGGGTGACAAGCTTTCGTCCCAGCTCCTGCATGATAAAGTAAATGACAACATCGCAAAGAAATGAGGATAGATAAACAATCTATACCATCTTTGTTCTTTGACAGGGATTTGTAATGAAAAAGAAACTGACGGTAGGAATTATTCTCGGCGCTGTTCTTGTTTACCTATCTATCAGGGGAATTCATTTTCAAGATGTTGCAGATGGACTCAAGAATGTCCGGTATGGATATGTGCTCCTTGTTTTGATACTCCTCCTTCTGATGCAAGCGTTAAGATCCCTGCGCTGGGGGGTCATACTCAGTCCCATGGAAAAGATTGATCAGCTTTCTCTTTTCTCCGTGACGAGCGTAGGATTTTTAGCCATTATTGCCTTTCCCGCGAGGGTTGGTGAGTTGGCCCGTCCTTACCTTATTGCAAACAAGAGTAAAATCGGGATGACCGCTGCCGTTGGTACTATTTTAGTGGAGCGCGTCTTTGATTGCCTCACAGTGCTCTTCATTTTCGCTTTCGCGCTATTTTATACACCACTGCCGCCATGGCTGATCAAATCCGGTGTCGGTTTTTTCCTGATTACTCTTATCATATTTGCAATCATGATCTTCATGATAATAAAGCGAGAAGTATCTCTTAGAGCTTTAAATTCACTCTTCCGGAAACTCCCTGAAAAATATACATTGAAACTGAACCATTTGTTCCACCAATTTATCGACGGATTCAAAATCATAACTGATATTAAACTCCTCCTCTATGTCACGATTCTCTCCGTCCTGATATGGTTGATTGACGTAGTTGCAATCTATTTCATGTTTTTAGCCTTCGGATTTATCCTGCCGTTGGCTGCTGCCTTTGTCGTGATGATTGTTCTTATGATAGGGATTGCGATACCCACAGCGCCGGGTTTTATCGGGAACTGGCACTTCTCTTGTATACTGGGGCTTTCTCTATTTGGTATTCCTAAGACAGACGCTTTTACCTTCTCAGTAATTTTTCACTTTATATTCGTTGGGATTGTAATCATCCTGGGACTAATCTTTTTGCCCTTTAATAAATTTTCCCTCTCGGATCTAAACCAGCAAGAAAATAAAAAATAAATGGGCGCTGTCACTATTTTGAAAAATCGTCGAGACCATATCTTTTAATTTTCCTGTGAAGATTGCTCCGTTCTATACCAATGGCCTCAGCCGTCTTTGAGATATTTCCATCAAACTCCTGCAGTTTTTTTATGATGTATTTTTTTTCAAAATCCATCTTTGCTGTCCTGAAAGAGTCTGCTGCTGACAAGGGAACAGTTCCATCCGTCTTTTTATTGTTTTCCGTTAACAAAGGAATATCTTTTGCCGAAATCACGTTGTGGGGAACCATGATGACAAGTCGTTCTATAAAGTTCTTCAATTCCCTTACATTGCCGGGCCAGTCATGTTCCATTAACTTGGCCAAAGCATCATCTGTTATTGTCTTTTCCTCCTCATGTTCTTTCAGAGTAACTTCTTTTAAAAACCAATTTACCAATACAGGAATGTCCTCTTTCCTTTCTCTTAAGGCGGGAACTCTTAGAGGGATAACATTTAGCCTGTAGTATAGATCCTGTCTAAATCTTCCTTCTTCCATTTCTTGTTCAAGGTCCTTATTGGTAGCTGCAAGTACCCTTACATCTGTGGGAATGAGGGTGTTTCCCCCTACTCTTTCAAACTTTTTTTCCTGGAGAATTCTGAGAATCTTTGCCTGGGCCTTCAGGCTCATGTCGGCAACTTCATCGAGAAAGAGGGTCCCCTCATGAGCCAGATCAAACTTTCCCCTTTTTTTCTCAGTTGCACCGGTAAAGGCGCCCTTTTCATGGCCGAAGAGTTCACTTTCTATCAAGTCTTCAGGTATAGCCGCGCAATTAACTTCAACAAACGGCTTATAGGCCTTCTTACTCTGTCTGTGTATTGATCGGGCAACGAGTTCTTTACCCGTCCCATTTTCCCCCATGATTAAAATCCATGCATTCGTCGGTGAAACAATACTGATCATTTCTTTTAATTCGAGAATCGGCGTACTGTTACCCGTAAGCTCATAATCCTGGCTTATTTTTTGTTTTAATAATTGATTTTCCTCTTCTAAATGAATCAACTCAAAAACGTGATTAACAATGAGAATCACCTTTTCCATGGACAGGGGTTTCTCAAAAAAATCAAAAGCCCCCAGTTTCGTAGCTTTGACGGCTGTTTCAATTGTCCCATGACCCGATATCATTATTACTCGTATCTGAGGGTATCGCGATTTAATCATCTTCAGGGTTTCAATTCCGTCAATTCCGGGAAGCCATATATCGAGGATAACAAGCTGAGGGGGGTCTTCCTCGATGACCTTCATGGCTTCCTCACCGCTACCCGCTGAAAGGATTTCATATCCCTCATCAATAAGAATGGATCCTAAAGACTTACATATACTCTTTTCATCATCGACAATTAGAATAGTTTTCTGCATATATTTATTAAAGACCTGTTAATTTACGTTAGATCGGTCAAAAGTTATTTCGTTATTTTTAACCCGAATCAGTACCCTCTGAAACCGTTAATTCAAAAGCTACAATAGTTCCGGCAGGGCTATTATCTCTGACACTGACATGACCATGATGATCCGATATAATCGAGCTTACGATTGCAAGACCAAGCCCTGTACCGCTTCTTTTTGTGGAAAAGTAAGGTTCAAACATCTTCGCCTTATAACTGTAAGGTACACCACAACCATTGTCGGCAACCTCGACCCTGGCCTTTTTATGGATCTTATCATAGGAAGTCCTGATCACAATATGCCCATCTTCTTTATTTATGGCCGCAACAGCGTTATCCAGAAGATTTACCATAACGCGCTTTATCTGCTCAGAATCGAGATTCAGTTTTGGTATATCGTATTCCTTTTGAAAATCAAAAAATATTTCCTTATGTGCATCTTGAAAAAGCATGATAGAATCATTTATGACTTCATTCAGATCATTCCGTACGGGTTTGGTAACCGGCAATCTGGCATAACGGGAAAAGGCATCGACAAGGTTTTTTAATACCTCGACCTGATCTATTATTGTCCTGGTACATTCGTGAAATACCGTGTCATTGTCACCAAACTTTTCACCATATTTTTTCTGCAACCGCTGTGCAGAGAGTTGAACCGGTGTCAAAGGATTTTTTATTTCATGAGCCATTCTCCTGGCAACCTCACGCCACGCCGCCGTCCTTTCCGCTTTACGTATCTGTGTAAGATCCTCAAAAACAACGACGATGCCCATAAAATTCCCGTCGTCATCGTTTATCAGCGTTGTCGTCATCAAAACTGTTAATACCCTGCCTTTCAGCATCAACTCAATTTGTTTTTCTATAAAATTCTTTCCACTTTCTTTCATTTCCTTGAGTAATTCATCTACCATAGCCATATGTTCTGGAATTAAAACATCTTGATACCGCCTGTTCAGAACTTTTTCGGTCTTTATATCGAACATCATTTCCGCAGCTTTGTTGATAATCGTAATGACGTCATTGTTATCGACGGAAACAACACCGGCAGATACGTTGCCAAGGACCGTTTCCATATATTTTCTTCGTTGCTCCAGATCTATGTTTGCCTGTTCAAGACCTTCTTTGCTCTTTTTCAGATCTTTCGTCATCTTATTGAAAGAATCGACGAGAATTCCTATTTCATCATCGGCCACGATATTGATCTGATGGTCCAGCTCTCCCCGTGCTATTTTGTTTGTTGCTTCAGCAAGATCCTGGATGGGAACCGTTATTCCCTTGGCTAAAAATAGTCCGAACCAGGTAGCCGAAAAAATGACTAAAAACGTCACAATAAACAGTGTAATAATGTAACTAAACTTAATAGGATTTTTTAACAGGGCAATCTGCCCGTATTGTTCCGATGTCTTAGAAATTATTCCCATTTTATTTACGAGTTCTTTAGGAATAAAATAGTTGACTGCAATAACACCGATAACCTCCCCCGGACTGATATTGGAATAGATAGGAGCTACCCCACGTATTAAATCGCCCATTTCTGATGATTGTACCACTGATACTTCCTGACCAGTAAAAACATCTTCCAGCATTTTGGGGCTCAGCGGCTTAGTCTCGATGTTTGGATTATCGGGATCTTTAACAAAAAGGTTTTCGTTTTGATTATTAAAATAGACCTGAACTAACCCCAGTTGATAATTTTTCTGACGCTGTTCAACCAATGTTTTTAAATAATCGACTCTTTCTTGATCGTATAGGCGATTTTTTGTAATGTCGGAACTGATCTGCTTGGCATAATATTTTGCGTGATCGGCCGTCTGTTGATAATAGACTTGGGCAACTTCAACGGTCTTATTTAATGCTTCCCCGATTTTGATGTTAAACCAGTACTCCATACTGTTTGAAAAAATGCTTATGGCAACAATGAACAGAATCACCGTAGGAATCAATGATAAACCAACAAAGGCTGCCACGAGTTTTGTTCGAAGTTTCGATCCAAGAATCCCGCGTCGTCTTTCAAAAATCAGCTTAACGACATTTCTGACTATTAAAAAAACGAGAAGCAGGATCAGAATGACGAGGATCAGAATAACATTAATACTTGTTATGAGACCGAAGATGAGTACATTGTTCGAGATGGAAAGTATGGCGTCTTTGCGAAAGAGGTGCATTCCGAGCAAACTCACCATAGCAATCACAAAGATAGTAACAAATATAATTATACGTTCTCTCTTACGCCTTCTTAATTCCTGACTATCGATATTTGCCCTATCCTTCATCATGACTAATAGACACTCTGCCGATACCAGTCAGTCTCAAAATCCCATAGCGACACGAAAAATAAAACATATTCCATATTCATAGGAAGCCTTATCTTATCCAGCTTTGCCTTAATCTTAACATAATATGGTTTGTCTTTATGCAAATCTTTCGTTGACGCCACAGGAATCCCATTCAATTCCGACATGGCCTTCTTGGCTCCATCAAACTCATGAAATTCTGAATGTTTCTCGCCTTCCATTAATGATATGTAATACACTTTCTTTACATTATCATACTTAATTGTTTGTTTGACAACGACACTGGATATTTTTTTATCGAGCCAGTTTTCCCTTTCCTGATACAGATCAAGTAAAAAAGTAAACGTAGTAGGAACACCAGCCAAAATGGCCGACTCCATCCTTTTTGTAAAACAGTTTGCTACCTTCGCATAAACTATTACCTTATCACTACTGTTAGTAACGACAATATCTGCTATCCTCGCATCCCTGCCATAAGAGCTAAGGGGAAAAACAAGAAAAAAATAACAGGCCAAGAATGCAACTAAAAGGAAAATTGGTTTGCGCATGTAGGTACCCTGAGTTATTTTCGAGTCATCTTACGCTCATGAAAATATTTTAACTAAATTTCTCTATTAATTAAAGCTTCCCGCAGCCTGCCACGGGAAATCTTCGATCATTGTGGAAATTATGAATCGTCTTTGCTCGGTAATCCAGAAGCAATTTTTGGCAATTGCACTCGCGGCGGATTCAAAGCACACTTGGTAATAAAGACATATCCTCTTTGTTTCCTCATTACCATATTTTCAAGCTATAGATTTATTTACTGTTTTTATTGTTTACATGGTATACTAAGAAACTGTGCGTCAAAAAGCAAGAGTAATTTATGGATGGATTAGTAGATGGATAGTACGGAAATACGCCTCATACTAAGGGTATTTGATTGTTGACAGTATCGAGGACACTGAAAGATGGAATATTCAAAGACATTAATTCATCTTCGCTGCTATTGCGGTTAACATGACTTACTATCTTCCAGCATTCTTCATGAGCCATGAGTTCTTTAAGGAGCATATTATTCAATTTGTGTCCTGATTTATGAGCGACAAAATGTCCGATAATTGGCATACCTAAAAGTGAAAGATCGCCAATGGCATCGAGTATTTTATGTTTCACAAATTCATCGCGGCATCTCAAACCTTCTTTATTAATAACCTTTTGGTCATCCAATACCACAGCGTTTCTGAGAGACCCCCCCAATGCTAAACCTTTTGCCTGAAGATATTCAACATCCTTTAAGAAACCGAAAGTCCGGGCTGCGCAGATATCCTTTTCGTAAACAACATCTGAAAAAGTCATATGATAAGATTGCTTACCGATAAGTGGATGTTCAAAGTCAATCTTGTACGTAATCTTAAACTCCGGCGACGGCAACAGCATCGCCGTACCATCTCCTTCAGAGACAGCTACAGACTTTATTATAACCAATAATTTCTTACATTTACCTTGTATTCTTGTGCCAACATCTTTTAAGAGATTGACGAAAGGAAGTGCACTGCCATCCATGATTGGAATTTCAGGAGCATCCACCTCTACAATAGCATTATCAACACCCATACCACACAATGCAGAGAGTAAATGTTCAACTGTTGAAACAGTTGCCCCATTAAGACCGATAGTAGTGGCCAATATTGTGTCACGTACATTTTCGAAGTCAGCCTTTATCCTGATATCACCCGGCAAATCTTTACGAATAAAGATAACACCTTCATCAACTTCGGAAGGCTTTATCGTCATGCTGACTTTTCTCCCCGAGTGCAGACCGATATTCTGACAGGTTATTTCTTGTTTAATCGTTCTCTGTAGGTACACGTTCCTGCTCTTGCAAAGTAATGTGGTAGTTCTTGTTTGTAACAGCAATTAATGTACCATATATGCTGGGCAACGTAATTGTATTACATAATATATCAAACATATTAAATATACGTACTATTTATTATCATGCCGGCTATGACAAGTACGAACTTCTATCAACCACTGTGTGTTAGAAAAGACACAGTACATAAATATAAACATTATTTTACATCATTAATTCAACATTTATTATGACCTGAAGCGCATACGGCAAGCTCTACCTCGTGGGCAAAAAGTTTCATTTAGGATAAAATCTCTCCTTCTCACTGTATATACAACCACAATAGGGTTGCCTATACAGCCCCATTTCTTTGGAATCTTTTATACCGTCCGTCCAACCTATCCTAAAGTCCCGATAAAAGAATCTGATTTTATGATCGCTCGCCAAACTATTACCAATGTCTTTAATCATTTCATGGTCTTGAAACTTACTGTAGAGTAGAGTCGTTGTAAAGCCCTCGAATCCGCGCTCCTTAGCACTACGAGCTGAGTACTGTAAACGATCATAATAACAATGACGGCACCTGTCTTTTTCCCTAAAGGCAACATTCCTCAGAAACTCTTCCATATTATATTCTTTCGGGTAGGCAACGCTTAATCCACACTGGTCGGCATATGCTTGCAGGCAATCAAGACGTTTTTTGTACTCTCGATAGGGATGAATATTGGGATTATAAAACACTCCATATATATCATGCCCATCAAACCTCAATACCTTTAATGGGTATACAGTGCATGGAGCACAACAGATATGCATTAAAAGCTTCATGACATTAAATTCGAAATCAGAATTTCTAAATCCTAAAAATATTCAAAATACGAATTACCAAAATTTAAAACATTATGACCATTTTGATGTGAATATTCGAAATTGTTTAGAAATTAGAATTTCGTGCTTCGAATTTCTTCAAAAGAGTCCCTTCTGCCCATCTTCCATCCACTTGCGGCCGAAATGCTCGTAGGCCATCTTCGTGGCCACCCTTCCCCTTGCTGTCCTTTGAATATACCCTTCCTGTACAAGGTAAGGTTCATAGATATCCTCAATCGTGGTTCTTTCTTCACCAATAGCAGATGAAAGACTATCAATGCCTACAGGACCGCCATTAAACTTATCGATCAGTGTCAGCAACATCTTTCTGTCCATGTGATCGAAACCTTTATGATCCACTTCAAACATATCCAGGGCAGTAATGGAAATCCTTTTATCAATGAATCCATCTCCCTTCACCTGGGCAAAATCCCTAACCCTTCTCAGCAGGCGATTGGCTATACGTGGCGTTCCCCGTGAGCGCTTTGCCATCTCCGCTGCACCTTCACTGTCAATATCAATGGAAAATATCTTTGCAGATCTTTTTATAATCACCGTAAGTTCTTCAGGTGTATAAAAATCAAGCCTGAAACTCATGCCAAACCGGTCTCGCAAAGGTGATGTAAGCAATCCTGCCCTTGTTGTTGCACCAACTAAAGTAAACCTGGGTATTTCCAGTTTCATTGAACGCGCAGATGGCCCCTGACCAATAAGAATATCGATATGGTAATCTTCCATGGCGGGATATAATATTTCTTCAACGACGTGAGAGAGTCTGTGTATCTCGTCAATAAAGAGAACATCATGCTCATGCAGATTGGTCAGGATTGCTGCCAGATCCCCCGGTCTTTCAATCACAGGTCCTGAGGTGACCTTGATATCAACCCCCATCTCTCTGGACACAATGTATGCAAGAGTGGTTTTTCCGAGACCCGGAGGACCATAAAGGAGAACGTGATCAAGAACATCATTCCTCTGTTTTGCGGCCTCAATAAAAATGGAAAGATTATTTTTAATCTTCTCCTGTCCGATATACTCATTTAGTCTTTTCGGGCGTAAAGAATTTTCATATCCCTTTTCACCATTTGTGATTTCAGGACTTATGAGGGAATCCTTCGTCTCCATATCAAGATATCCGGTTCTGCAAAATCTATGAAATCTCCATTGATGAAATGACTTAAACTCAACCGGCCAAAATCTTCAGGGCTTTTTTTAATAGAACATCTAAAGTAAGCGACCCAGAAGATTCTTTGATGATTTTATCCAGGACGTCCCTGGCCTTTTGATTTTTATAACCAAGATTAACAAGCGCCGACAGTGCGTCATCTATTATCGAATCAAATACTTCTATATCACCATCAGCCTTATAGATCGCCTCATATGTACTTAGTTTCACCATCTTATCTTTAAGCTCGAGAATCATTCTTTCCGCCATTTTTTTACCAACACCCGGTATGGATACCAGCCGATTCAGGTTTCCATGAGACACTGCTCTTATTAACTCTTCTGCAGAAATACCTGAAAGTATATTTATTGCAAGCCTGGGTCCTATACCAGAAACGGAAAGCATCAGCTCAAACACATTCTTCTCTTCTTCAGTACCAAACCCGAAAAGACTAATAGCATCCGGTCTGACATGGGTGTGTATATGGAGAGTCACAGACTGGTCCATAGAAGGGAGTTCATAAAAGGTCGTAAGAGGGACAAAAATGCGGTATCCTATACCGTTAGCCTCCACGATAACATGACTTATGGATTTATTAATTAAGAGTCCGTTTATAAGGGCAATCATCTTAAATTGATAACGCTTTTAAAAAATTGCTATGACAGATTGCGACAGCTAAGGCATCGGCAGCATCAACCGGAGGATCTTCTAATAAATGTAAAATGGCTTTTACCATGTTCTGAATCTGATTCTTCTCCGCCCTGCCATATCCCACAACGGCTTTCTTTATTTCGAGCGGAGTATATTCATAAATTGGCATGCGTCTGTGAGAACCGGCAAGGATAATTACGCCCCTCGCCTCACATTGCCGAATGAGACTCTTAATATTTTTGCCATAGAAGATATCTTCTATGGCAATGACGTCCGGCAATGATTGATGAATAACCTCTAATATGCCATCGTATATCATTACAAGTCGCGATGAAAGAGCTGTTCCTTTCGCTATTTTAATTTCACCATGCAGAACATGGAGAAGACCGCTTTTCTGTTTTTCAACAATACCGTATCCGGTTATGTGATTACCTGGATCGATTCCTAATACTCTCAAAGTTTAGACCAACTGAATTGTAGACTTTAAATATTTTGCGAAAGGGATTCTTAGCGTCGAATCAACAGCCGGATAGAGCTTCGCACGATGTGCTCCTGTTTCTAACTGAATATTTCCATGATGTCGTCCGGTATGTCAAAATTGGCATAAGCATTCTGCACGTCATCGTTATCCTCCATCTTTTCCATAAGTTTAAGCATCTGAACGGCCTTCTCCGCCTCTAGTCTCACTGTACTTTGCGGAATCATGGTTATACGCGCTTTTATATACTTAATCCCTTTATGGTCAATTGCCTTTTTTACATCATCAAAAAACACAGGATCTGTAATGACCTCATATTCATTTTCTTCTTCTCTGACATCTTCGGCACCTGCCTCGATAACCACTTCCATAAGGGTATCTTCATTCACTAATTTTTTGTCAATTAAAATGCTTCCCTTCTTTTCAAAAATCCATGACACACAACCATTCTCACCCAGGTTTCCCCCGTGCTTTGAAAAAATATGCCGTACCTCCGCAACAGTCCTGTTTTTATTGTCCGTCATCACTTCGACCAGAACAGCAACACCACCAGGGCCATACCCCTCGTATATAACTTCTTCAAAGACAGCAGCGCCTTCAGCTCCCCCGGTTCCCTTTTTTATTGCCCTGTCTATATTGTCTTTCGGCATATTTTCTTCTTTTGCCGCCATAATTGCCTGCCTGAGCCGTGCGTTCCCTTCTTGATCATGACCACCAAGCCTTGCTGCCAATGTTATTTCCTTTATCAGCTTAGTAAATATTTTTCCTCTTTTAGCGTCTACGGCGCCCTTTTTTCTTTTTATCGTATTCCATTTGGAATGACCAGACACGGTGTCATATCTCCCATCACAATTTTTTTCTTGCTGACCTTACATAGCATAAGGAAACATGCATTGTAAAATAAAAAACCCCTTCATCTCTGAAGGGGTTTCAATTATTTTATCCCGGCGGCTCCCTACTCTCCCACACAGTCACCCATGCAGTACCATCGGCGCTAGAGAGCTTAACTTCCGTGTTCGGGATGGGAACGGGTGTGTCCTCTCCGCTATAGCCACCGAAATAATATCTTTATGTATTAAAACAATTGCATATCATGAACGCCGTATCGAAACATTATTTATGAAACCATAATAATTATGGTCAAGCCGCACGGCCGATTAGTATCAGTTAGCTCAACACATTACTGTGCTTACACACCTGACCTATCAACCTCGTGGTCTACGAGGGGCCTTCAGTCCTGATGTTTCCATCAGGAGGGATATCTTATCTTGAGGTTGGCTTCCCGCTTAGATGCTTTCAGCGGTTATCCATTCCGAACTTAGCTACCCAGCGATGCCACTGGCGTGACAACTGGAACACCATCGGTTCGTCCATCCCGGTCCTCTCGTACTAGGGACAGCTCCCCTCAAATCTCCTGCGCCCACAGCGGATAGGGACCGAACTGTCTCACGACGTTCTAAACCCAGCTCACGTACCGCTTTAATCGGCGAACAGCCGAACCCTTGGAACCTGCTACAGCTCCAGGATGTGATGAGCCGACATCGAGGTGCCAAACCCTCCCGTCGCTATGGACGCTTGGGGAGGATAAGCCTGTTATCCCCGGAGTACCTTTTATCCGATGAGCGATGGCCCTTCCATACAGAACCACCGGATCACTAAGACCTGGTTTCCCATCTGCTTGAGATGTCTCTCTCGCAGTTAAGCTCCCTTATGCCCTTGCACTCTTCGGCTGGTTTCCAATCAGCCTGAGGGAACCTTTGTGCACCTCCGTTATTGTTTGGGAGGTGACC